>JAAYII010000279.1 GCA_012523535.1 Peptococcaceae bacterium | reverse complement strand
GATAAGGATTGTAAAGGAAGGGGATACTTTAGACCTGGGGAAGGGCAAGGTGTTGAGCTTCCACCCGGTGCCGAACGTCCACTGGCCGGACACCATGTACACCTATGAAAAGGAGACCAAAACTCTCTTCTCCTGCGATATGTTCGGAACCTTCGGCCGGATGGGAGAGCATTGTTTTGACGATGAGCTGACTCCTGAAGAGGTGGACTTTTTTGAATCGGAAGGAATAAGGTATTTTTCCAATGTCATGGTAACTTTTATACCCGCTTTGCGCAAGGCCGTGGAAAAAGCGAAAACCATGGAAATAAACACCATAGCCCCCGGTCATGGCCCGGTGTACAGAAAAAATCCTCAAAAAATCATAGACGATTATTCCAGGTTTTCCCGCTATGCCGAAGGGGCGGGCAAGAATGAAATCACCATCCTGTGGGGCTCCATGTATGGAATGACTAAGAAAGCGGTCGATTACGCGGAAGGCATATTGCAAAGGGAAGGCGTCAAATACAACAAGCTGGAAATGCCGCTGGAAAGTGACAGTGAAATGGTGGCCACCGTTTTTAAATCCGCAGGAATTATTATTGCCGCGCCCACTTATGAGTACAAGCTCTTCCCGCCGGTGGCCACAGCTTTAAATGAGCTGGGCAGAAAAAGGATTACGGGCAAAGCGGCCTTCAGGTTTGGCTCCTATGGGTGGTCCGGCGGCGCGGAGAAGGAACTGAAAGAAATAATGGAAAGGAACAATATGAAGTGGGATTTCATTGAATCCGTGGAGTTTGAAGGAGCGCCCAAAAAAGAAGACCTCGATAAGGTCGAAGCCGGTGTATTGGAGCTTGTAAAAAAGATGAAGGACAAGGTCGTAGAATGATTTATTAATGATTTATTTATGTAAGTTATTAATGTAAGAATAATTCATTCATATCAATAAAACCGTGGCGTGAAGTATACGCTTGTTTTCATCCCAGATGAGAACATAGCTCTTCTCGCCCTCTGCGGTGTATTCCAGCAATACCTCTTCATGCAGGGTTATTTCTTTTTTATAGCTTACTTCGATGTTGTTGAAACAATTTTCATCCAGGCCTTCCGGCAAAACCTCGTTGACCAGATCCAGGTACACAGGATTATGCACATGGTGGTTGCAATCAATCATGGACTTGTTGATTTTAAAACGGGTCTCAGCAAGAATCGGCTTATCCGTGTCAACTTCTATTGTGTATTTATAGTCGGGGAAGTTTTTATGCTGCGGCTCACAGCCGTACCCGCCCATAATATCCTCGGTCAGCCTTAGCGGTTTGCCGGTCTCCGGGTTTAAGGCGATCCATATGGATGTTGCTTTGGCTATGTTTTCTCCTTTTTCATTGAAAACATCATAATCCCGGTAGGCCCGTACTCTGGTATATTCTTGGCCCCAGGTTTTCACCAGTATGGTTTCGCATATTTTGGGCCGTTGATAAACTTCCAGTTTCCAGTTCGCCACCACCCACGATATTTTGCTTTTTCCATGGCCGTTTATTCCCTGCCCGACGCAGTTTCCATGGACATTGCTTGTGTTGGTCAATGCTTCCAAAAAAGCCTTATTCGTCATTTCATAATTGGTTCCCACATCCTGGACCCCGATAAAGAATTTCTGCTCCGCTTGCAAAATATTTCACTTCCTTTGCCAACATTACCTGTTTATCTACTTGTGTCATCAATACTTGGTTTATCTACTCAGGGTATCAATACTTGTTTATCTACTTAGGGATCGCCCATTTTCAATTTAATACCATTGCCGCTCCGTTGACAAGCAAATATATAGAGACGGCGGCTGATCCTGCCATGTCCATGTAATAGGCGGCCGGGGAAGCGGGAGAAACGGCGACAACAATAAGGGCGATTGTTACGCAGATGACGGGAATAAAAAGGCCACCAATAGCATCGCAATGCCGCTCAGGCACATGGCGATGCCCACGCAATGGTTGGCAATGCGCTCAAGACGAAACCTTTGGTCTGCATCGAATTCCGCGGCCTTGTGCCAAGATCAAAGCCTCAATTAATTTAATAATGGCCAAAGCACAGCCGCAGCGGCAAAGGGACAAGTTACCGTATCCATACCGTTGCAATTAACGGGAGTATGAACATGGCTCCCATGAACGTAAATTTCTGTATACTTTATTAAGCAATCCGTTTAAAATCTGCAATTCCGTTTCATTGATTCCTTGTAACCCAACTTCACATACTGTTTTATAGACATACTCGATTGCCGGGCTGATTTCTTTTGCCGCATCTGTTAAAATAACGCGGAAAGAAATGAAATCATCGGTCTGCCGTTCACGGCGAATATAGCCCTTTTGGCGGAGAGAGTTAACCGTTTTGGATATATCCGATTTGTCGATATCAAGGCGTTCGGCAAGTTTCTCTTGGGAGAGACCGTCACTCGCTGAAAGAAGTTGAAAGATAATATCGCCTTCTGCCCCTGTCAGATTAAATAATGCCAGTTCGGAATTTTTGATCTGTTTGACTGAACGCAATATAGCCTTTATTTGAATACAAATATCTTTGTTATCCAGCATAATTTCACCTCTTATCGAAAGAACACATGTGAATTCTTGCACAAACGGTTGACTAATCATCTTTCTGCGCTGTCCGGTACAAAACCGGGATAAGGGAAATGTTTGCCATATTGGAAACGTTTACAAATTTATTAAATTTTTTCTATAAGTCAAATTTGGCCAAATTTGCAACCGGTTGCAAATTTGACCAAATCTAAGCACCAAAGGATGAGGTTTTAAATTTGTTTCGATTTGAGCAGATCTCTGATTTCTTCCAGCAGAAGAACTTCCTTGGACGGTTCGGGAGGCTGGGCGGGAGCTTCGGGTTCTTTCTTTTTCACGGAGGAAATGAGCTTAATAAAGAGGAAGATGGATGCGGCTATAATGAAAAAGTCGACAATTGTTTGAATAAAAGAACCATACAATATGGCCGATTCTGCAGCCTCCTCAGTGGCAGGTGTAATGACATATTTCAAGTCTGTGAAGTTAATTCCACCCAGTATAATACCGAATATGGGCATAAGTATGTCATTAACCAAGGAAGTAACGATTTTTCCAAAGGCACCGCCGATAATTACACCAATGGCAAGATCGATAACATTTCCTTTAAAGGCAAATTCCTTAAATTCTTTGAGCAAAAACACACCTCTTTTCCGGTGAGGATTTTTT
>JAAYII010000278.1 GCA_012523535.1 Peptococcaceae bacterium | reverse complement strand
ACCTTTAGCCTTATTCCTTGCACCTTAACCCTTTCAAACCTTTTCACCTTTTAAAACGCAAACCCCGCAGCAAATGAAGATTTCTCTTGCATCTACTACGGGAATTTGGAACGGACTTTATTTTTATGGAGCGAACTTTATTTTAATGGAGTAAACTTTATTAGAATTATACAACTGTGTTCTCATGGGTTTCAGTCTATTCCACCGTCACACTTTTGGCCAGGTTTCTGGGTTTATCCACATCGTTGCCCCGGGCTACGGATACATAGTAGGCCAGAAGCTGGAGCGGGATGACCGCTAGAATAGGTGCCAGTTCATTGGCCGTGTCCGGGAGATAGAAAATTTCATCGACGGTCTGGTCAAAGTTGTGGTTGCTTTCAAAAGTCAGGCCGATTACTTTAGCGTCCCTGGCTTTTACTTCGATGACATTGGATAAGGTCTTTTCATAGAGTTCTCTCTGGGTGGCGAGGGCAATAACCGGGGTGTCTTTCGTAATCAGGGCCAGGGTTCCGTGTTTCAGTTCTCCCGCGGCATAAGCTTCAGCGTGGATATAAGATATTTCTTTAAGCTTTAGGGAGCCTTCCTGCGCTACGGCCCAGTCCAGGCCCCGTCCCAGGAAGAATGTGTTCTCCACATCCTTGAAGTTCTGGGCCAATTGCTCAATCTTATTAGCCTGCCTCAGAACTTCTTGCGCTTTGAAAGGAATAACCCGCAATTCGGCAATAATCTCATGAATCCACTCTTGAGGCATGGTTTTTTTGGCCTGGGCCAAGTAAAGAGCGAGTAACACTACGCTTTCGATCTGGGTTGTATAGGCTTTGGTGGAGGCTACCGCTATTTCCGGGCCGGCCCAGGTATAAATGACGTCATGGGCTTCCCTGGCCACGGAACTTCCCACCACATTGGTAATGGCAACCACCCGGGCCCCTTGCTTTTTCGATTCGCGTAAAGCGGCCAAAGTGTCCGCCGTTTCACCGGACTGGCTGATCACTACGACCAAAGTATTCTGGTCAATAAGGGGTGAGCGGTATCTGAATTCCGAAGCGATATCCACTTCCACCGGAATTTTGGCCCAGCGTTCAATCAGGCTCCGGCCGATCAGCCCGGCATGATAGGCTGTGCCGCAGGCCACAATAGCTATTTTATTAAAGGAGGCAATATCCTTAGGGGACAAGTCCACTTCCTGAAGAACCACGCCGTCGTCGTTCAACCTGCCGGCCAAAGTGTCTTTTAAAGCTTTAGGCTGTTCAAATATTTCTTTCAGCATAAAATGCTCGTAACCGCCTTTTTCAGCAGCGATGGGGTCCCAATGAACCTCAAAAATACACTTTTCCTTTTCATTGCCATAAAAATCGCAGAACTTTACACCCTCGGCCGAAACGACAACCATCTCCCGGTCTTCCATAATATATGTTTGGCGCGTATGTTTGAGTACCGCCGGGATGTCACTGGCAAAAAAGTATTCGTTGTCGCCGATACCTACGATCATCGGGCTGTCTTTCCGCGCAGCCACCATAATATCGGGATGCATATAACTTAAAACCACCAGCGCATATGAACCCTTGATTTTGGTTAAAGCATAACGGACAGCTTCTTCCAGATCACCTTCATAATACTGCTCCACCAGATGGGCCACTACTTCCGTATCCGTTTCCGACCGGAAAATATGGCCTTCCTTTTTGAGTACTTCCCTCAGTTCCAGGTAATTCTCAATAATACCGTTATGGACAACGACAAAATCCCCATGGCAATCCATATGAGGATGAGCGTTTATATCTGACGGCCTGCCGTGGGTAGCCCAACGGGTATGGACTATTCCTATGTTCGAGCGGAAGGTGCGGTTGCTGATTTTTTCTTCCAAAACAGCAAGTTTGCCCACGCTTTTGACTATCCGTATCCCGCTTTCTTCCAGGACAGCTATACCGGAAGAATCATATCCTCTATATTCCAATTTTTTCAGCCCCTCCAGCAATACCGGGACTGCTTGCTTATGGCCAATATAGCCTACTATTCCACACATGTTTATTGTTTCTCCTCTCTTATTTCAGCCCAAAAGAAAATAGCCGTTAAACGGCTATAGACAAGTTCGAGCCTAGGGGCAAAAAAGCATGCCTAACCCCTATCTTGTGCAATCCGTATTTTGTCCCGAAGATTACTCTTCGGTTTTGTTACGGATTTAACGATGACAAGCCACCGAGAGGCACCCGCCGAATATTTCGATAAACCTCTACCTCGTCAACCATATCAATGGTCCTGGCGCTTAATTAAACTATAACCGTTTATTAGGATATTCAATTTATAGAAAAAATATCCACTCGCAATTATAACCCAACAATTACTCGCTGTTGATTACGATCCCACCTTCTTTCCCTTAGGTGGCTTTCTCCATTATAATCCAAGATAGAAAATCAGTACAACTCATTTTCTGCCAGCAATGCCTTTTACTGTCATCCACAAGCCGATTGCAAAAAAATATGTTCAGGTAAGTCTAAAATAAATGTATGTGCTTTAATTAAATATATGACATCGAACGGGATTGTGTTCCCTTTCTTGCAATCAAGCTTCTGCCGCTTGGACAGCGGCGAGTATTTTCCCGGCCAATTCATGCAGCTCGGCCTCGTTCTGTCCTTCAAGCATAATCCGGATGAGGGATTCCGTTCCCGACGGCCGTACCAATACCCGGCCGTTTTCCCCAAGATAATTTTTGGTCTGGTCGATCTCGGCCAATACCTGCGGGTTATGCATGATTCCTTCTTTGTTTTTAACCTTGCAGTTAACCAGCACTTGAGGATACCTTTGCATTTGAGCGGCCAGGACGGATAATTTTTCCTTTTTTTCCTGCAGGATAGAAAGCAGTTGCAAAGCGGAAAACAGGCCGTCACCGGTAGTGTTGTGCTCCAGGAAAATGATGTGGCCCGACTGTTCGCCCCCCAGCACGGTTTCGGTCTCCAGGAGTTTTTCCAGAACATAGCGGTCTCCGACCTTGGTTTCAAATATTTGAATCCCGGCTTTTCTTAAAGCTTTATGCAAACCCAAATTGCTCATGACGGTAACGGCCAGGGCGTTATTTTTTAATTTTCCTTTTTCTTTTAAAGCCAAAGCGCAAATAAACATAATGAAATCGCCGTCAATAATGT
>JAAYII010000277.1 GCA_012523535.1 Peptococcaceae bacterium | reverse complement strand
GTCCTACAGGTGCCGGCAAAACCACGATTGTCAAGTTGTTAATGAGGTTTTATGAGCTCAACGGCGGGGAAATTACTATTGACGGCTATGATATCAGGAATTTTAAACGCCAGGATTTGAGAAATATGTTTGGTATGGTTTTGCAGGATATCTGGCTTTTTAACGGAACTATCAAGGAAAACATACGGTATGGACGTTTGGATGCTACTGACGAAGAAATAATTCGGGCGGCAAAGGCAGCTTATGCCCATTCTTTTATTCAAACTTTGCCTCATGGTTACGATATGATAATTAATGAAGAGGCTACCAATATTTCTCAAGGACAGAAACAGCTTATAACTATTGCCAGGGCCATATTGGCCAATCCCAAAATACTGATTCTGGATGAGGCAACCAGTTCGGTCGATACCCGCACAGAAGTTTTGATACAAAAGGCGATGGATAATTTGATGAAAAACAAAACCAGTTTCATCATTGCCCATCGCCTATCGACAATCAGAGATGCGGATTTGATTTTGGTCATGAACCAAGGTGCTATCGTTGAACAGGGTAGTCATCAGGAGTTGCTGGACCGGAGGGGATTTTATGCCAACTTATATTACAGCCAATTTGGAATGGGTTAGGACGTCATATATTGATACCGCTAATTCTGAAACCAGGCCCAAACAGAGGAAGTTTCGGTTTTAGTTTTATTTCCACTTGATCTTGTACTTGCAGTTTTTTGTCTATATATATGGTAATACCTTGGTGTTCATATTTGTTATAATTGTCCTCGTTAGGCGCTTTTGCTCCTGCCTCTGACCAGAGGCTTTGAAAAAGGCCAGTTCAATTTCGACAGGTAGCCAGTTTTATGATGAGAATTCCGCCTTTATTAATGATCGTTTCTCTGGCTTTATCATCCATGATAAATTTCATTTTTCCACCTCCCTTTCTTGTAATACCCATATAGGGTATATGTTAATTATACTATTTTAATACCTGGTTGACAAATAAAATAAGAAATTGAACTGAAGGTTGTTATAAAAGGGTTTGTGGTAGTTGTTTATGGGAAAAACTGTTTGTGTTAAAATTGGGCAGAGGAGTGATTTCATGTGCGTGTTGAGCACCAAGCCAAAAGGCGCCTGAAATTATTTTTTTTATTTTCTTTTTTCTTATTATTCTTTTTTGGAATGCCATATAGCCTTAATGCCAAGGAAAAATATCCCATTTTTTATGAAACTGGTTTTATTCAACAAGACAATGAAAGCCACCTGATGTTGTATTCCCTAACCCCTTTTTATCAACAGCCCAGGCCGGTAAGTAAAATTGTTAAGGTTACGGAACAGCGAATTGATTGGGAATATGTTCTTTCTAGTTATGAAATAAAAAAATTTTGCGGCCTGCAGGAAATACAGTTTATTCCTGATGTCAACGGGGATGGGATTAATGATGTTTTAGCGGTGCTCAACCCGATAATACTTAGTTCCGCGCAACAAGCCAGAATTTTGGTCATCAGTGGCCTGGACGGGCAAACCTTGTGGCAAACCTTTGGGAAAGATGCCGTAAGCATAAAAGAAGCTTTCCCTATCGATGATTTAAATGAGGATGGATGTATTGAAATAATTGTTAAAACTGAAGAATACCTTTGCCTTCTGGATGGT
>JAAYII010000276.1 GCA_012523535.1 Peptococcaceae bacterium | reverse complement strand
ATTTATTAACAGTTTTTGAAACCATTAATCTTCGTCTTAAAAGCTTTCTTATATGTTCATATTTAATTTAATTATAAGAGATAATAAATCAAAAGATAATAAATAAAAAATCAGCCGGTATAGGAAAAGCTATGGAAGATAAAATCATTATTTCCTTAAAAGAGTTTTATATTTTGGAAAAATTTCAGGTAGCTTATTATCAAGCACAGGCCGACTCAGCAACAGATGAATATTACCGAAAGGCTTTCAGCAAAATGGTAGCAATCGAACAAGGGCACGCCGACTTTTTTGCAGCAAAAATATTAAAAGCCAAGGAAAAAGTTCCTAAAATAGTAGGTTCCGTATTTGATTTAGCGGGCGAAATATTGGGTGAAACTGTGGAATTATTTGGACGCCACAATACCTGCAAAGTTAGTGCGGCTCTTGAAAACAGAGCTGTCAAAATGTACCGGGAATTTATCAGACTGGCGAAAAAAGAAGAACTTCAAGATTTAAAGGATACCCTTATGGACTATTTACTCGATGAAGAATTTCATATTTTATGGCTTAATGATTATATGAGCAAACACCCTTAAGTAAAAGCGAAGGAGTTTTTTGGCCCATATGTGCCAATTATGAATAGGTACAGGGCTTTATTTTTTTCCTCCTTCATTATATACTACTCTTATAGTATGGAAGGTAAATTTAGGAATTATTTATTTTTTATCCCACTTTTTATTACTTATACTTTTATTGACGTTAATAAAAATTAAACTAGACAATATTTAGGAGGAGTTTTATGAACAGACTAGAAGGAAAAGTAGCTTTAATAACGGGTGCAGGTTCTGGTATTGGTAGAGGCACGGCTCTAATGTTTGCTAAAGAAGGAGCCAAGGTGATTGTTACTTCCAAAAGCCAAAATTGCCAAGAAACAGAGAAAATGATCCGCGAGGCAGGCGGAGATGCTTATCACTTTATTTGCAATGTCAGAAATAAAAATGAGATTGAAGCCTTAGTTAAGTTCGCTATGGAAAAATATGGGCGAATCGATATCCTGGTAAATAATGCCGGAGTTCTTGTCCACAAACCTTTCCTGGAACACGACGATGATGATTTGGCCACTATTTATGAAACCAACTTCCGCGCTTACATATGGACAATGCAGGCAATTATCCCTATTATGCAAAAGCAAGGAAAAGGTTCGATCATTAACGTAGCATCAATTTCGGCTGTCAAGCCGGAAACAAATGCATACTACTACGGCGCTTTTAAAGCTGCGATTTATAAACTAACCAAAGACATGGCCAGAGAATTTTCTCCCCAAGGAATACGTTTAAACCTCATCTTACCCGGACCGATTCAAACCAACTTAACTCCAAAAGAAATCCGCGAAAACCCCGCAGCCTTGCAAAAGGTGATTGATGAAGTCTGTCTGGTTGGTAGAGCCGGATACCCGGATGATGTAGCCTATGGAGCGGTGTATTTGGCTTCTGATGAGTCATCATTTGTAACGGGTACAGCCCTGGTAATAGACGGTGGAGCATGTGTGGCAGGTTAAAAATTAAAGCAAATTCTTAAAAGAGATGTCTCAATTAGACATCTCTTTTTTTCTAAACAAATTAAATCAGTATCTTTACAATATAAACAAGTCTTTTTGTGCTATGACAAACGATTTTTGAAATCTTCATAGCCAAAGCGCCGTATTATCCTGGGTCCTTGGCATTTATTGTACAGAACAATATCCGGCAAGTTTATACCGTTAAACATATTGTTTTTTACCATGGTATAATGAGCCATATCGTTAAACACCACTTTATCCCCGGGTTTTAAAGGTTTCTTAAAAGAATAGTCTCCGATAATATCCCCGGCCAAACATGTATTGCCGGCAAGTCTATAAGTATAAGGGTATTCATCGGGTTTCCCGGCATCAATAACATCAGGCCGATAAGGCATTTCCAGCACATCGGGCATGTGACAGGCTGCGGAGGCATCCATGATCGCCACTTTTAGGCCATTGTCAACAATATCGAGCACTTTGGATACTAAAAATCCAGTATTCAAAACAACTGCTTCCCCAGGTTCAAGATAAATTTCCAAATTATATTTATCCTGCAAATAGCGAATGCAATATGCCAACGTTTCCAGATCATAATCGGTTCTGGTAATATGATGGCCTCCGCCAAGATTAAGCCATTTCATCTGCTTAAGGATTGGCCCAAATTTTTCTTCAACCACTTTTATAGTGCGTTTCAATGTATCGGAATTTTGTTCACAAAGGGTATGAAAATGAATCCCGTCAAGACCATCAAGTTCTTCAGGCTTAAAATTGGCCAAAGTAACCCCCAATCTGGAATACTTGGAGCAGGGATCGTAAATAGGTTTTTCTATTTCCGAGTATTCAGGATTGATGCGGATCCCACATTTGGGCGGATCAAAATGCCGCTTGATCTTTTCCTTAAATTTTTTCCATTGGGAAAAGGAATTGAACACTATATGATCGCAATACTTTAATAGTTCATCCATTTCTTCGTCAATATAAGCCGGGGAGTAGACATGAACTTCCTTACCCATTTCTTCATAACCTAACCTGGCCTCGAATAAGGAACTGGCCGCAGTACCCTGTAAATACTGCCCGATCATGGGAAAAAGGGCATGCAGAGAAAACCCTTTGAGAGCAAGCAGTATCTTGCATCCGGTTTGTTTTTGAACCGAATCAAGGATTTTTAGGTTGTCCAAAAGTCGATTTTCATCTATCAGATAACAGGGGGTCCTTAATTTATTGAGCAATTCAGTGTTCAATTATCTATTCCTCTTTTACCAATATTTTTTTTACCCTTCAATGAGTTTAGGATTAAAATTCTCACGCCAAGGCAGCCCGTATTTGTTCAAGGCCTCCATAAAAGGATCGGGGTCAAACTCTTCAACATTATAAACTCCTGGCTTTTGCCAAATTCCCTTCATTATAAGCATGGCGCCAATCATGGCCGGAACCCCGGTAGTATACGAAACTGCCTGGGAACCCACTTCGGCATAGCATTTTTGGTGGTCACAGATGTTATATACATAATAGTTTCTTGGTTTGCCGTCTTTTACACCCTGAAAAATGCAGCCTATATTTGTTTTCCCTTTAGTCCGCGGTCCGAGGGAAGCAGGATCCGGCAAAACGGCTTTCAAAAACTGAAGAGGAACGATCTGTTTTCCTTCAAATTCAATGGGCTCAATGGATGTCATGCCGACATTTT
>JAAYII010000275.1 GCA_012523535.1 Peptococcaceae bacterium | reverse complement strand
GCATAAACGACGGTATCCGCAGGAAAAACTTTCCGCTTGCCGCTTTGGTCCTTGCCAACAACCCCCCGGTCATTGATTTCCAGGGCTTTGGTTGAGAGTTCTACCGTTATGCCGTATTCGGGGATTTTTAAATCGAGAAAAGCGCCATGGACGCCGGAAGCGCCATAATTCAATGAAGGCATCATTTCCAGGATGGTTACTTTGCTGCCCCTAATGGAAAGGAAAATCGCCAATTCAACGCCCACCAGGCCGCCGCCGATAATCACCACTCGCTCCCCTGCCAACTGCGGATTCTTGTATATTTCCACCGCTCCGAAAACTTTATCACTTTCTATGCCAGGAATATCGGGTTTAATCGGAGTTGCCCCCATTGCCGCAATAATTACATCCGGGGCGATTTCAGCGGCCAATTCTTTTGTCACTTCGGTATTAAGCCTGACTTCAATTCCCGATCTTTCCACCATTCGCTTTTGTTTTTCCAGGTACAATTAGAGTTTTTTCTTAAAAGGGACTTGCTCTTCACACAATAAAATGCCACCCAGTTCAGCGGTTTTTTCGCAAAGAATGACTTCATGTCCCCTCTCCGCACAGGTTAAAGCCGCTTGCATGCCGCTAATACCGCCGCCGGCAACAAGCACTTTCTTTTTATATTTTGGAGACAGGTCAAACTTTGCTTCATATTCGTTCCCGATAACGGGATTAATGGCACAAAGAAAATGGCAAGTGGCATCGCATTCAGAGAAGCAAGAATAGCAACGCAAGCATTGGTTAATTTCATCCTCGCGCCCGGTACGCGCTTTGATGGGCAAATCAGGATCAGCCAAAGTCTGCCTTCCTAATTCTACCACAACGGCCAAACCCGAAGCAATAATCTCTTCCATCATAGCCGGGTCAGACAAGGCCCCAACCGTAGCCACCGGTGTTTTCACATGCTTCTTAATCTCGGCAGCATATTTGACATTGCAACCATCCTCATGAAACATGGAAGGATGAGTAATAAAAAACACATCGAAAATCTCATGATTGCCGGCGGATACATGAATGAGATCCACTTTGCCGTCCAGCATTTGGGCAATTCTAATACCTTCATCAAGATCATATCCGGCGGGATTGCATTCCGAACCGCTCATACGGAACTCAATCGGAAAATCCCGACCGCATTTTTTGCGGATATCTTCTATAATAGCCAAGGGAAATCTCATGCGATTTTCCAGAGATCCTCCCCAACGGTCTTTTCTCTTGTTTGTTTTACTGGACATAAACTGAGATACCAGCCAACCGTGACCCCCATGGATCATGACCATGCCAAAACCGCGCTCCTTGGCAAATAAGGCTGCATCTCCGAAACGAGAAATAGTGTATTCTATCATTTCCTCGGACATTTCCCTTACCTCGATCATTTTCCCGTCCGATTTAACCTGGGGACTGCCGCCCGGTCTAAAGGGCAACATGGTGGCTGAAGGTCCCCATACGTAACCAAGTTGCTCGCCTGTAGTACGAGCATACATTCCACCATGCTGGAGTTCCAATGAAGCCACAGCACCATGTCTGGTAATGGCCTTGCACAGGGAACTCAAAGGGCCTTTCTGATTCGTATCATCAAGGGGGAATTGCACTTTAGTCACTCGGCCGTTTTTACTGTCTACCAAGCAATCGCCCATAGTAACTGCCGCCGCCCCGCCCAACGCTTTTAGTTCATAATAAGCAATCAGTTCCTTGCTTGGCAGGTTGAGGTGATCGCCGTTTTGAAAACCGGTGGGTGAAGCAAAAATTCTATTGCGAAATACTGTTTTGCCTAAAGTTATGGGTTCAAAAAGATGGGGAAATTTCAACGCCATTCGCAAATACCTCCTTGGGATCTTATTTAAATCAAGCACCGTCTTGTATTGAATTCAATTATATTTTCAACTTTTTCGGCCAATATCCTGCCAAACCAAGCCCAATCCGGACATCATATTTAAAAAAATTGCACTAAACTTAAACCGTTTAGTGCTCTCTTGAATTGTGCTTAATTAAGAAGATTTAGTTAATCTTAATTATTTTGCAAATATCACTTGGATGGCGTTTAAAGAATCCATTAATTCCTCCTTATCTACGGCCAATACCACCTGGATGGAAGTTCCAATCATTGCGCCCAACATAATTCTTGATACTGCTCTAGAATACTTTTTTAACCTCTTATCCTCTTGCCATTTGCTTTGCAAAATATATTTTTCAATAAGCATTGCTACTTCTTGGAAAAAATTGTCAATGAGTTCCCGCAAAGGATCCGACCAAAGTGCCATGCTGCTCAAATCAAAAAGAAGTTTAAACAGCTCGGGGTTGTCTTTTAATATTTTTTGAAAATATTCGGTTAAAGCTGCTGTCTTTTCTCTTTTCGTTTCTCCCTGTTGTAAGATGTTCTCGATTTCGCTCAAATACTGCTGCGACAGCCTTTTAACCACTTCGACAAACAATCCTTGTTTATTGTTATAATAATAATTCAACTGGCTCAAAACAACACCGGCTTCATCGGCTATATCCCTCAAAGATGCATTGGCGTAACCCTTTTTCGCAATGCATTTAATAGCCGCCTTCAATATCCTTTGAGACTGGCTGACTTCATTGGCTTTGGTTTTCATTGGAGCTCTCCTAAACCATTAAATATTATTGTTGTTATTATGAGCCGCCTTTGTTTTGGGAGACAAACGCTTAAAAAGTATACCCAAGGTATTCGGACCGCAATGGCAGGAAACGGTACAGCCGGCGTTGGTTTCAATTATTTCCTTAAAATTTCCGTAACGTTGAACCGCCTCTTTTACTTTTTGTACCGTTGCCTGATCACATGGCGAATGAGTTATAAAAATCCTGCTGTAATCAATGTCCTCCTGTCGGTCCGTCAGTTTATCCCTGACATAGTTTTCCAAGCAGCGCTCAAAACTTCCCCTATACTTTTTCCCCACCTTCATCTTGCCGTCAATAACTTCAATGCTGGGTTTAATATTCAACAATCTGGCCCCAAAAGCTTCTAACCCGGAACAACGCCCGCCCCTGTGTAAATAGTCCAAACGGTCAATAACAAAGCTGGCGTCCACTTTTGGTATGGTATCCTCCAAGCGGCTCAAGATTTCCTGCACTTCCATATCGTTCTTAGCCATTTGTGCGGCATCAAGACCAATATGGCCGCTTCCACTGGAAAGATTGGCGGAGTCCACAACATAAACTTTGGAAAAGTTCTGGGCAGCTATAGTTGCATTTTGATAACAGGAAGAAAATCCCGAACCAATACAGATATGAATAAGTGCCGTATACTGGGATGAAAACTGGGCAAAAAAGCGCTCATACTCAAAAGAATTTATGGCTGTAGTCCTACATGTTTTGCCTTCTTCATCCACATAACGAAAGATTTCTTCAGGCGTGATATCCAAACCGTCCCGGAATTCCTTATCATCTACCAACGTTATAATCGGCATTAGGGTGATATTATAATCGTTCAAAATTTCCGGAGAAAGATCGCAGGTACTGTCTGCTGTTATTTTGATCATAGTGTTACTACCTCTTTTCTAGTCTTGTTTAAATTTATTATCCTTTAAAGATTTTCTGCATTAAAATGCTATTTTATTAGTAGAAAATAATTTTTAATTCGGACGTTTGTATGAATCATACCTTAATATAATTTATCATGTCAATAATAATTTCATATTTATGTTAAGTTATGCTTCTAACCTTGTTGGCAACCACCCTATTGAAAACTGGGACAGACTTAAATATTAAAGCCGACCATCTTTTATTGGCCGGCTTAATATTTGCCGCTTATGCCCATCTGAGTTGCAAATTTTTATTCCGCCCCTTCATTTCCGGTATTAAGATTCACATGTCTTAGGGGCATAATGGTGGAAATGGCATGTTTATATACCATTTGCTGTTTACCCTCGAAATCCAGAATAACCGTGAAATTATCAAAACCCTTTACCGTACCTTTTAATTGAAATCCGTTTATGAGATAAATTGTAACAGGTATGTTCTCCTTCCGGGTTTGATTCAAAAATAAGTCCTGTAAATTAACCGGTGATTTATTCATATATATACCTCCATCACCTTTCTATCTTGCTTTCGATTGTACATTATATCGTTAAACTCTGCAAGTTTTGGCAAAATCATCCAATATTTTGTCAACGATCACACCGATTTCATTTTGGGTTATATCATACCATTTTATTCTTGGATCCCTCCTAAACCAGGTAAGCTGTCTCTTGGCGAAACGTCTGGTGTCCCGTTTAAACAAGCGCAACATCTCCTCCCAAGTTAACAGTCCCCTTAAGTATAAAATTACATGACGGTACCCTATACTTTGCAGAGATTTCAGTTTAGGAGAGTACCCCTCCTGAAGCAAGGACAAAACTTCCTGCACTATACCATATTTTACCATATCTTCGCAACGTTGGTCAATTCTCCGATAAAGAATTTCCCGGGGAGCGGTCAAACCAATATATAATAAAGATTCACCTAAAGGCGGATATTTTTTTTCTTCATAAGAACGCTGTGCAGATAAGGGACGCCCGGTAAGCTCATATACTTCCAAAGCCCGGATAATCCTGGCCGTGTCATTGGGATGTAATCTTTGGGCTGAGAGCGGATCCCATTCTTTAAGCCGGTTATAAAGGGCTATTTGACCGTTGGTCTTGACAAATCTTAGCCATTTCTGTTTTATCGCCTCCGATCCTTGTTTGGGAAAAGCAAATCCATCCAGGAGGGAACGGATATATAAACCTGTTCCTCCTACAATAATCGGAACGCGACCTCGCTCTTGAATCGACGCAATCAGTTCCTTGGCTCTGGCCTGAAATTCAGCTGCGGAAAAAAGTTCATCCGGTTCAAGTATATCTATTAAATGATGCCGAATTCCTTTTTGTTCAGCCGCAGATGGTTTGGCTGAGCCTATATCGAGCTTGCGATAAACTTGAACCGAATCGCCGGAGATAATCTCGCCGTTGATCCTTAAAGCCAGTTCCACTCCCAAAAAGCTTTTACCCACCGCAGTTGGGCCCACTATTACGATTAACGGTTTCATCGGAATTGCCCTCCTAGCTGCCCTGATTCATGATCCCAAAACTGATATTGCTGTACTTTCCTCCGCTTATAAGTTTAAAGCCCAGTCGATCAAACTCCCCGCTCCCTTTTCTTTCCTTCATCACCACCCGCCGGCGAGCCACCCTTAAAGCTTCTGTTACGGCTTCCGCCCTCAAAGGCTCAGGTATGGATAAATCCTTAAGAGGCTTAATGGACGGTGAGGAATCGGCCAAGGTATCTCTAAACATAGGGTCGAAATATACCACATCAACGGAACGATCAGGGAGTCCCTGCAAAAAAGTGTAATGATCCATACAGACTGTTTCTATTCTGCTTGCCGCCTCGGCCAGTTCCTTCCAAGCCCTTAACTTCTCCGATTTCGCATTTCGGATCTGCTTTAAGCCCTTAAGAGAAGTCAAACCCTCGCTTACCAGGAAATAAAGCAGTTTTGAACCTTCTACGGCTATAACTTTGCCTCCTTGGCCCACCGCCCAAGCGGCAATTAGCGCATCGGAAGCCAATCCCATAGTGGCATCCAGGAAAATGTCGCCGGCTTTTAAGTCTACAGCCTGCAAAAACCTGTCTTCAATGCCCCGTTTAAGATTAATCATCCGCAATAAAGCCATGCTGGGATGAAAAAAAAGATTGCCGCCTTGGTGTTCTATTATCAGGTTATGCTTAGTAACTCTTAGTAAAGGCCAATTTTCTTTTTCAGGCAAGAAATCCGCCGGAATGAGATTAAGTCCGTACTTTTGACGGAAAAAATCCACTTTGCCCTTTAGCTTGTCAGTTGACAATTTATACCTTAATGTAAGCTGTTTATCAGACATACTCTTTCCTTTAATTGACTAATTATAGTTTTAATCTTTAACCGTTCCAAAATAAGGGAAAGGAGCAATGATGATGACGGAAAACGATATTATCAAAATTTCGGACGCCTATAATCATAAAACTATGCTCAAAGATCTCCGCAATTTGAAAAATGCCTACCCTGAACTGGAAATCCTCAATATCGGTAAAAGCGTTCTTAACCGCTCTATTCCCGCTGTACGGCTGGGAAGCGGCAAAAAGCTGCTTCACTTCAACGGCGCTTTCCATGCCAATGAATGGATCACTTCTCTTCTTTTAATGGTTTTTATTGAAAAGTGCCTTCAAGCCGCCCACTCAGACCAAGATTTGGAGGGTTTTGATGTCCCCAAACTGTTAGCGGAAAAATCCGTTTGGATTGTGCCAATGGTAAATCCGGACGGTGTTGATTTGGTTCAAAACGGATTTTCGACCGACAATAACCCCTATTACCGACTAATTATACAGGCCAATAAAGGATCAACCGATTTCAGACACTGGAAAGCCAATATCAGGGGTGTCGATCTCAACGACCAGTTCCCCGCTTTTTGGGAAGAGGAAAAATCCCGTCGTCAAACTTCCGGCCCATCCCCCATGAATTATCCCGGTCCCTTTCCCCTGTCCGAGCCGGAGGCAAGAACCATAGCCGATTTTACCAGGGAAAATGAGTTTGAGTTAGTTATGGCCTTTCATGCTCAAGGCGAAGAAATTTACTGGGGCTACAGGGAACTCGAGCCTGCCTACGCAGAAACCATTGTCCAACAGTTGGTCCAAGTCAGTGGGTACAGAGCAGTACGTTATGTAGACAGTGACGCCGGTTACAAGGACTGGTTCATCTATAAATGGCGCAAACCTGGATTCACGGTAGAATGCGGCTCCGGCCAAAACCCCCTGCCCCTGAAACAGTTTCCTTCCATTTGGGCCAAAGCCGGGAAAATCATGTTAGCTGGATTACAAATGGCTTAGGACCACTTAAGCTCTGTTGAACCTCTCTTCCAATTCTTTCTTGGAAATACTGATCATTGTGGGGCGGCCGTGGGGACAAGACAGCGGATTGGGCCTGTTGCCCAATTCTTGAATCAATTGATCCATTTCTTGGAGGGACAGTTTGGCACTGGCTTTCAGCGCCGAACGGCAGGCCACCATGTCAATCCAATTCTCCAATAATCTTTCCTGGGTAGGAGGAAAGGATTTGCTTAAGATTTCGTCCAAAAACTGGATTAGAAGGTTACCCGGCTCCCATAAATTCTGAGCCATGGGAACCGCTCTTAAAACATAGGTCCTGTCTCCAAAATTCTCGATAATAAAACCCATTTGATGAAGTTTTTCGAAATACTCAAGCATGATTTGCTCTTCCCGAACCGTAAGTTCAACGGTTTCGGGGATAAGGAGCATTTGCGAACTTACCCCGTTTTTATTTAACTGCTGTCTTAAATCATCATAACGAATGCGTTCGTGAGCGGCATGCTGATCGATTATATAAAAATCCTTGTCATCCGTACAGAGAATGTAAGTATTAAACAGCTGTCCAATGGCCCTTAATTCTTCAAAATTGACTTGTTTTGCTTGCCGGTCCTGCCCCTCATTTTGGGGCTCCCCCTTTACTTTAACACCTTTATCCATTTCTATACGGATTTCACAATTCTCATCGACATTTACTCGGAATTGAGGTTCTATAGCAGCGGCCAAGCCAATTGGGTTTTCATTTTCCAAAGGCTTATACAGTATTTTCAGCTGTTCCCAGTTGCCTCCCCCTTTGGGGCCGGAATGATATACCTTTTGCGGCTCTGTAATTATCTGGTTTGGCAAATTTTCTCCCTTAACCGAGTCCTTGTCCTTATAATCCGAACGATCGTCGTATAATGGCCTTATGGGCTTGGCCTTAAACAATGTGTTGCGAATTGAGTCGCTGAGCATGGCCGCCAGTGTTTTCGGTTCTTTAAATTTTATTTCCAGCTTGGAAGGATGAACATTGACATCATAAAAAGCCGGAGGCATAGTTAAATTCACGACGGCAAAGGGATAGGTGCCCGCCGGTATTAGAGTATGGT
>JAAYII010000021.1 GCA_012523535.1 Peptococcaceae bacterium | reverse complement strand
TAAGCAAACTTTGTAATTGTAAACAAACTCGTGTGTAAATAAACAACAATATTAACGTTTGGAGAATTGCGGGGCTTTACGGGCTTTCTTCAAGCCGTATTTACGGCGCTCTTTCATCCGTGGGTCGCGGGTCAGGAAGCCAGCTCGCTTTAAGACCGGCCTAAGGCTCTCATCAGCCTTAAGCAGGGCTCTGGCTATACCCAAACGCAAAGCGCCTGCCTGACCGCTTGTTCCACCGCCATGGACTCTCGCGTATATATCATATTTGCCTAAAGTTTCGGTAATTTCCAATGGTTGTTGAACAATCATTTCCAGGGTTTTTTTACCGAAGTATTCGCTAAGGCCTCTATTATTAATTGAATATTTACCGCTGCCAGGTATAAGTCTTACCCGAGCAATTGCATTTTTTCTTCTAACCGTACCTTGATACTGAAGCTGTGCTGCCATGCTTTAACCTCCTTCCAACCTATTTCATCGTCCATACTTCAGGTTTTTGGGCCAAATGAGGATGGTCAGGTCCTTTGTATACTTTCAGCTTTTTATACATCTTGGCACCAAGTCTGTTATGAGGAAGCATTCCTTTTACAGCATGCTCCATTGCTTTTTCCGGGTTTTTATTCATCAGTACCCTGTAGGTCATCTCTTTGAGACCACCCGGATACCCTGAATGCCAACGAAACATTTTCTTATCAAGCTTGCCGCCTGTAAGTACAGCTTTTTCTGCGTTGATAATGATTACAAAATCACCTGTATCAACATTGGGTGTGAATATGGGCTTATGCTTACCTCGCAGTAAACGGGCAGCTTCAGCGGCAACCCTGCCCAAAGGCACACCAGCTGCGTCAATGACATACCACTTACGTTCCACCTCATTGGCTTTCGCAAATTGAGTGGTCATTTTGTTACCTCCATCGTCTATATTTTCATACCTGACGTGAGGGGCTCGTTCACGTTCGGTAATAGAATCGCTTAAAAGATTTTATCCTACAATCCTTCGATAAGTCAATATTATTATCCCGCATTGAAGATTGTCTGTTTTTACCTAAAGAGTGTCCGGAAAAATGTCAGCCGGTTCTGAATCATCGTAACTGACATAGGTTAGTGTCAAACCTTTGGCCGCTGCCGTTATCCCTGCCCGGACCCGGTCTTTTGACTTTATAATTTCGGGTATCTCTTCAGGCTGTATTTTACCTTTGCCTACATAGATTAGCGTGCCGGCAATAATTCTTACCATGTTATATAAAAAACCGTCTCCTATACAAGTAACAAGAATTTGCTTGTTCTGTTGGCTAACCTTGCAGCGATAAAGTGTCCGGACAAAACTTCGGGCCGAAGAGCCGGCTGCGGCAAATGCCCTGAAATCGTGCCTTCCTTCCATATAAGAAGCAGCTTTCTGCATATTTTCAATATTTAGAGGCAGCGGTTCATGTAGAGCGTACAATCTGGAAAAAACATCAGGTATGGGGCTGTTATCGATACGGTAATCATACCGTTTCCACTTAGCGTTCTTTCGTGCATTAAACTCTTCAGAAACAACTTGAGCCTCAAGAATTCTAATGTCATCCGGAAGTATACTGTTCATTGCTTTCGGAATTTTATTGTATGGAATACGTGCTTTGGTAAAGAAGTTGACCACTTGCCCTGCAGCGTGAACTCCGGTATCAGTCCGCCCTGCAGTAATGATCTTGATTTCTTCGGCAAAAAGTTTTTTCCAGACTCTTTCCAGTTCTCCTTGAATCGTCCGACCATGAATTGCCGGCTGTCGCTGGAATCCATGGTAATTTGTTCCGTCATAGGCTAGGCGCAGAAGAATGTTGCGCATAAACTTCCTCCTATGGCCACCTCGAATCGAAGTCCGAGGCTGTCTTCAAGCTTCGAACTCCGACTCTATTGGAAGCCACACCACCTTTACCTCATAAGGAATATTTCTTCCTAGAGCATGCTATTTGCTGCCCTAAGAAGGTAATACCCCTTACCGATTTAGTCTACCAGCTCCACAAGAACTATTTCAGCCGCATCTCCTCGACGAAAACCTTTCTTCAGGATCCTGGTATAGCCTCCCTGTCTGTCGGCATATTTGGGTGCGATTTTATCGAACAGCTCTTTGACCACTGTCTCATCCAATAAAAATTCCATAGCCTGACGTCTGGCTGCCAAATCTCCTCTTTTTCCAAGAGTAATCATTTTTTCAGCCAAGGCATTAAGTTCTTTGGCCCTAGCCTCTGTTGTCTCGATTTTGCCATGTTTAAGCAAGGAAGTGACAATATTTCTCAGCAAGGCCTTGCGTTTGCTCATATTTACTCCCAGCTTGCGATATGCCAACTGTAGTCCCCCCTTTTGTTTAATCATCCGATTTGCGAAATGCCAGTCCGAGTTCTTTGAGTTTATTTTCTACCTCTTCTAATGATTTACGCCCAAGATTGCGCACTTTCATCATGTCTTCTTCAGTTTTTTGAACAAGCTCTTCTACAGTATTAATTCCTGCTCTTTTTAGACAGTTATATGACCTTACCGATAAATCAAGCTCTTCGATTGTCATTTCCAGAATTTTATCTTTTGCTTCCTCTTCTTTTTCCACCATTATTTCTACATCGCCAAGGTTATCGGTAAGCCCGATAAACAGCCTTAAGTGCTCACTTAAAATCTTGGCGGCAAGACTGATAGCTTCTTTAGGACTAATGCTGCCGTTCGACCATACTTCGAGTGTTAATTTGTCAAAGTCAGTCATCATTCCGACACGTGTATCTTCTACTGTATAATTTACTTTATATATGGGACTAAATATGGAATCGACCGGAATAACGCCGATGGCCTGATCTTGCTTTTTGTTTTTCTCGGCGGGTGCATATCCCCGAGAACGCTCAACAGTCATTTCCATATAAAGACGGCCGTCTTTATCCAGGGTGGCGATTTTTAAGTCCGGATTTAGGATTTCAATGTCCGGTCCAGTGATAATATCTCCGGCTGTGACAACCCCTTCCCCTTCACATTCCAAGCGGAGAATACGCGGCTCATCCGTATGTCCTTTCAGAGCCAAGGATTTAATATTGAGGATTATCTCCGTAACGTCTTCCAAGACACCCGGAATGGTTGAGAATTCATGAAGTACGCCGTCAATTTTAACCGAAGTAACCGCCGAACCGGGCAATGAAGAGAGCAAAATACGTCTTAGAGAATTCCCCAGTGTTATGCCATAACCTCTCTCCAACGGTTCAATAACAAATTTGGCATAAGTATTGTCTTCAGACCTCTCAACACACTCAATATTGGGCTTCTCGATTTCGAGCATCGGACGCACCTTCTTTCCTGGAAAAGTTTACCGTGAGTATTTTT
Organism: Peptococcaceae bacterium; assembly: GCA_012523535.1. GTDB lineage: Bacteria > Bacillota > Desulfitobacteriia > Desulfitobacteriales > Syntrophobotulaceae > JAAYMU01. Next base: position 2,133 of record JAAYII010000021.1, on the reverse strand, counting down.
CAACAATCAGATGTTCTTCAATCGGAACTTGAATATCCTCACGGGACGGCAATTTGATGACTGTCCCTGTGACGTTATTAACGTCCAGACTAAGCCAGGCGGGGACAGAACGATCTTTCAGTGAATCAATCATCTCTTTTATCCTAACGATATCTCTGCTTTTCTCCTTAATGGAGATAACTTCACCGACTCTTACTAGATAAGAAGGGATATCCACCCTTTTACCGTTTACGGTAATATGCCCATGAGTAACAAATTGGCGGGCTTCTGCTCTGGAAGCGGCAAATCCTAAACGATAAACGACATTATCTAAACGGCGCTCCAGCAAACGCAAGAGGTTCTCGCCGGTCATTCCCTTCTGGCGGGCTGCTTTGTCAAAGTACCCTCTGAACTGCCTTTCCAAAACGCCATAAATTCTTCTTGCCTTTTGTTTTTCTCGAAGCTGAATACCGAATTCAGTCGGCTTTTTACCTCTGTTCTGGCCATGCATACCGGGAGCATAAGATCTGCGGTCGATTGCACATTTGTTAGTATAACAGCGATCTCCTTTAAGGAATAATTTCTGTCCTTCACGCCGGCATAGACGACATACTGGTTTCGTGTATTTTGCCATATATTACACCCCCTTATACTCTTCTGCGCTTGGGTGGACGACACCCATTATGAGGAATAGGAGTTACATCCCGGATAAGATTTACTTCTAAACCGGCTGCCTGCAATGCCCTGATAGCCGCTTCCCGACCGGCTCCAGGACCCTTAACATAACATTCCACCGTTTTCATCCCATGTTCCATTGCCGCTTTAGCTGCAGCTTCGGCAGCGGATTGAGCAGCAAAAGGAGTGCTTTTACGGGAACCTTTAAACCCCAAGGTGCCTGCACTTGCCCAGGATATTGCATTTCCTGCGGGGTCAGTAATTGTAACAATGGTATTGTTAAATGTCGATTTAATATGAGCTACTCCGCTTTCAATATTTTTGCGTTCTTTTCTTCTGGTACGAACAACCTTACGTGCCATACTCTAAATGCCCTCCTTTACTTTTTCTTCTTGCCGCCAATGGCACGAGACGGGCCCTTGCGCGTGCGGGCATTTGTTTTTGTTCTTTGTCCTCGTACCGGAAGACCTCGGCGATGACGCAAACCACGGTAACACCCGATTTCAATAAGTCTCTTAATATTAAGAGATACTTCGCGGCGCAGGTCACCTTCGACTATATATTCTTTATCAATTGTTTCTCTTATTTTGTTAATCTCATCATCTGTGAGATCTTTAACCCTCGTATCAGGATTAATTTGGTTTTTCGCCAGTATTTTCCGAGATTGAGAAACCCCTATCCCATATATATAGGTCAGAGCTATCTCAACACGTTTATCTCGGGGTATATCTACCCCTGCAATACGTGCCATCTAATGCGCACACCTCCATGTTTATTATTGCAATAGAATAAATATATTAGCAGTCAGTAGCCGGATTTTCAAGTAATCCGCTCCTGTATTTTTGACTACCAACTAATGATTCCCGATTATTTTTTAAAAATTTATCCTTGCCGCTGTTTGTGCTTCGGGTTTTCACAAATCACTATTACTTTGCCATGACGTTTAATAATTTTGCATTTTTCGCATATTGGCTTTACAGAAGGCCTTACTTTCACCTGTAATCCCTCCCTTTATTTATATCTGTAAGTTATTCTGCCTCTAGTCAGGTCATAGGGAGAGAGCTCCACGGTGACCCGATCTCCCGGTAAAATCCGGATAAAGTGCATCCTGATTTTACCTGAGACATGTGCCAAAACTTGGTGTCCGTTGTTCAGTTCGACCTTAAACATGGCATTAGGCAATGGTTCCAGTACTTTTCCTTCTACTTCGATTACGTCCTCTTTTGACATTATCTTATCCCTCCTTTGACTTCCGGTATTAGAATTATATTCGAGTTAATATTTCAGGACCATTTTCAGTGATGGCCACTGTATGTTCGAAATGTGCCGAGGCTTTACGGTCTTTCGTTACCACTGTCCAATTATCCTTAAGAGTTTCTACTTGATATCCTCCTAAGTTGACCATTGGTTCAATCGCCAGGACCATTCCTATCTCGAGTCGCGGCCCCCTGCCGGGTTTGCCAAAGTTGGGTATCTGAG
>JAAYII010000020.1 GCA_012523535.1 Peptococcaceae bacterium | reverse complement strand
GAGCCGACCCTCCCACTGATCTTGCCGTCCTAAAAATTGATGATACCACTAATCTTATTGCCGCCAGCTTGGGGGACTCCACAAAGCTTGCGGTAGGTGAACCGGTAGTGGCAATAGGAAATCCCGGTGGAAACAGATTTGCCCGTTCAGTAACTACCGGTGTTGTATCGGCGATCAATAGGACACTTCCCATGAATAATGGGCCAGCTACCGATTTAATTCAAACCGATGCCGCTATTAACCCCGGTAACAGCGGTGGTCCCCTTGTTAATTATCAAGGGTTAGTAATTGGAATAAATACGGTAAAATATGCTGACTATGGTTTTGAAGGCATGGGCTTTGCCATTCCCATATCCTCAGCAATACCGACCATTGAGCAATTGATAAAATACGGAAAGGCAAAACATCCGGCCTTGTTAGTTACAGTCAATGACCAGTACAATGCTTACGCCCAATATAACAATTTGCCCCAGGGGGCATACATCCAGGAGGTTGTACCTGACGGGCCCGCAGCAAAGGCCGGGCTGAAAAAAGGAGATGTTATTATTAAAGTCAACGACAAGACCGTAAAAAACTCTGGAGACTTGATCCGGGAACTATACAGGTATCAAGTCGGGGATCAAGTTACAGTTACTTATCTGCGTGAAAACAAAACAGCAGAAGTACAAGTAACTTTGGGAGAGTTAACGACCCAGGACTAATGTTTATACGTGTTCGCATCTAAAAAGCCGGCCTCAAACAATTTTGAGACCGGCTTTAATGTTTTGTTTTGAACAAGCCCTTTATGTGTTTTACCTGATGGCGAATTGATTAATTGATCAGACCAGTTTTTTCAAGCGGGCCAAATATTCTCTGGTTTCCTTGGCGACTACCCCGCTTAAGGCAATAAGGGCAATGAGGTTGGGAAAAGCCATGAGCCCGTTAAAGATGTCGGAAATGGTCCAAACGGCGGACACCGTCATATAAGGTCCGATAAAGACCGCCAGAATATAAAGCCAGCGGAATGCTTGGGTGGATCTTTGATTGCCGTTGGTTAAATATTCCAAACAGCGTTCGCTGTAGTAGCTCCAGCCGATAATGGTGGTAAAGGCAAAGAACATCAAACACATCATCAGCAGGAAGGAAGACAATTCAGGAGCAAATGGCAGCCCGGACTGAAAAGCTTTGTTGGTTACGTCAACTCCTTGCAGCCCGGTATTCCAAGCACCGGTAATGACGATGGACAAACCGGTCATGGTACAAATAATAATAGTATCGATAAAGGTACCGGTCATATTCACTAAACCTTGTCTGGCAGGCTCGTTGGTCTGAGCTGCAGCTGCCGCTATCGGTGCACTACCGAGACCGGCTTCGTTGGAAAAGATCCCCCTGGCCACTCCTTTTTGCATAGCTACAATCATGGCCCCTAATGCCCCACCGGCAGCAGCTCGCAGGCCGAAAGCCGAGGCCAAGATTTCTACCACGGCAGCAGGAATCTTTTCATAGTTTATAATCAAGACTAACAAACATACGACGACATAAACGATGGCCATAAAAGGTACGACAATAGAGTATACGGTTGCGATCCGTTTCAAACCGCCAATAATAATTAGTCCGACTAAGATTGTGATGATCAATCCGGTGATCACAACGGAAATGGAATACTCTCTTCCTAGGATGGTGATCAAATGTTCATTGTTGGCGTCGAAGAAATTTCTGGCAGCGGAGGTAATTCCATTGACTTGGGTAAATGTACCAATTCCTAACAGACCGGCCAGGGTGCCGAAAAGAGCAAACAATTTAGCCAGCCACTTCCAGTTTTTCCCCATTCCGTTTTCAATATAGTAAAAAGGGCCGCCCAGAACATGCCCATTCGCATCGATCTTTCGGAATTTCACTGCCAAGAGACACTCGGCATATTTGGTAGCCATGCCGAAGAAGGCGGCCAGCCACATCCAAAACAAGGCTCCCGGTCCCCCGGCAACTACCGCTGTTGCCACCCCGACGATATTGCCTGTACCGATTGTAGCCGACATTGCGGTGCAAAGGGCTTTAAAACTGGTAACTTCCCCTTTGCCGTCCCCCTCATTTTTGACCATGAACTTTAAAGCTTTAGGAAGATAAAAAATTTGAACAAGGCGGGTCCGGGTGGTCAGAAGAATTCCCACTCCAATTACCAAGATAATTAAAGGAAGTCCCCAAACCAAATCATCAATATAAACAATAAAGTCATTAAAACTGGCAAACAATTTTGTGTACCTCCATTAGTATTTTGTGTTTTTTGCTTGGTTATTTGTTAAAATAATCAAAAAAATTACGCTTTGAAAGCATAGCATATGTTTTTTTTGTGTTCAATTGTAAATACTAATGTATACAATATATCTGGAAAATAACCAAAATATACAACAAAATAAAGACAGCCAAAACCTAAGACAAAACTCAAGGGACAAGGCAATCGCCTTGTCCCTTGAGTTTTGTGGATTAAAAACTGATTTAATTCGAACAACAATTTATTATGTCCTCCAGAGTTCTAAAGCTGTACCGCCAGTCGGGCAGCCTCTTCCACCGCATCGACAATGCGCCGTGGTTTCTTGGCATCGCCGATGACATGCAATGATTTTACTTTTGATTTAAGCTTTTCCTCCAGAGGATTGTAGGCTTTGGCTCCTACGGCCAAAACAACCATATCATACCCGGAATACCTCGTTTCTCCTTGCGGTGTAGAGCAAATGGCACCATCCTTGGTAAATTTAACCACTTTTGTATTGGTGTCAATTTTTACTCCGCCTTCTTTTAATGTCTTAAATACAAAATATTGGATATTGGGATTGAGTCCCTCTCCTGCCTTTTCCAACATTTCAACTACAGTGGCTTGTCTCATCTGGGTCAATAGATATTCCGCAGTTTCAAGACCCACAAGCCCTCCGCCTACGATTAGGACTTTTTGGCCCGCCATGACCTTGCCGTTTAAGATGTCAACCGCTTGTACAACCGGAATTCCATCATTGGGGATATCTGGAGTTAAGGGAACTCCACCGGTGGCCAGAATTACAATCTCAGGATTGGCAGCCAGAATATTTGCAGCATCAGCTTCGCTGTTTAACCTAATCTCAACACCGTATTTGTAACACATACGAATATAATATTTTAGCGCTCTGGCCAGCTCATGTTTATAAGGAGGGATACTGGCAGGTATCATTTGGCCGCCCAGTTTTCCGTCTTTTTCCCAAAGAGTTACTTGATGTCCCCTGGCTGCGGCTACCCAGGCAGCTTCAAGTCCGGCAGGTCCACCGCCAATAACAGCTATTTTTTTCGGTTCTTTTGTTGGAGTGATTTTCATAAAATGTTCATGTCCGCAAAACGGATTTATCATACAAGATACCCCATGATCATTTGGATCAATTCCGGGCATACCGTTGCACCTGGTTAGGCAGCCTACACAGGGTGATATGTCTTCCGGTCTGTTTTCTTTAACTTTGTTGGGGAACTCCGGATCGGCAAGAGAAGCTCTACCAAGGGCTACGAAATCGGCAATACCACTGGCTACAACTTCTTCTGCCATGAGCGGGTCATTAATTCGGCCTACGGCAATAACCGGAATATTTACCGCTTTTTTTACCGCCGCAGCGGCATCCAAATTAAATCCGTTGGGGACATTGGCTGGGGCAACCATGTAGGGCATACTGGCGTACACCCCGGTGGAAACGTGAATAGCATCGGCTCCGGCTTTTTCCAAAATTTTGGCGATGATAACCGTTTCTTGGATGGTACGGCCGCTTTCCACCCGTTCCTCACCGCTGATCCGGAAAATTAACGGGTAATTCCGGCCGCATTTCTTTTTGATTTCCTGAATCAATTCCACGGCAAAGCGGGTTCTGCCGATGATATCCCCGCCATATTCATCCGCGCGCTTGTTGCTGTAGCTGGAAAGGAATTGGGCAGGCAAGTAGCCGTGGGCACCGTGAATTTCCACTCCGTCGAAACCTGCTTTTTGTGCTCTCAGCGCGGCTTCGCCGAATTTGGCGATAATGTCTCGAATTTCTTCCACGGTTAATTCTTTAGGCAGGTCCCGGTTTACCGGGCACGGCACCGGCGATGGGGCAACCGGCTGGGCGCCGGTAAAATGGGAAATCGTCTGCCGACCGGAATGCTGCAGTTGAAGAAAGATTTTGCCGCCTTCCTGATGAATCCGTTCGGTAAGCTTTTTGAATTCTGGGATAAATTCGTCACTGTGGATCATTAATTGGCTCGGCATGGCTTTTCCCGCCAAATCAACGCAGGTAAACTCCGTGATAATGAGTCCAAAACCACCGCGCGCCCGGGCAGCATAATATTCCAGTAGTTCATTACCGATTTTACCGCCTTCTTCCCCGTGACTGGAACCCATGGCCGGCATAATAAAGCGATTTTTCAACTCCAGGTTGCCGATTTTGCCTTTTTTCAGAACATTGGTAAACATCATGCGACCCCCTTTGTTTTATTGAAAATTTATTTATGAATAACCGTAAATAAAATATCAATATAATCATTGAATTTGTTATTTAGCCTTTCAACTTAAACATTTAATTACCCAAAACAGACAGCACCATTTTTAGACTGTGATGAAATGCGATTATTTATTCCCGTCAGTCGACATTGCTTTTTGAACAGTCAGCAACCGGTTGCCTACGAAAATTAATAAAGCTGCAAGCAATAAAAAGATCGCTGGCCATAAAACATTGTGGCCTGTGAATGCGGGGATAGAGTTTATCTTCTCCAGCATGGCCGGATAGAATAAGGAAATTGACGCCAGAGCGTTATTGGCAAAATGCATGATCATGGGAACGAGGATCGAGCCGCTGCGGTAAAGGGCCAAGGTAAACAAAACCCCAAGGATAAAAGTCGGGGCAAGCCTGATGAAATCCAAATGGTAAAAAGCAAACAGCAAACCTGTTATGCCAATAGCCGGAATTGTCTTAACCGAACCCTGCAAAGAGGAAAAGATAAATCCTCGAAAAAACAATTCCTCGCAAATGGCAGGCAGCAAGGCCACCACAAGCAGGGTTGCCCAAAGGGAATCCCCTTTGAGAACCAGCCCTAGTTGTTCAACCACTTCTTCATTTTGCGGAAAGAGGTAAAGCAAAAGGCTTGCCGAAAGGTTGGCCAGAATAAAGGCTCCTGCCCAAAGAAGCAATCCTCCGACGATATCTCGTATTGCAGGCAGCTTCAGCCAAAAGGTTTGTTTGAAATCCGCCTTCAAATAAACCGCAGCCAGGAGAGGAAGAATCAGAATCACCGCTTGAGTTAAAGCGATGCCGTAGAAGCCGAACTTCCGGGTGAACAAAGGACTGATATAAAAGAGCAAAACCAAACCCGCAAAGTAAACCAATAAGCAATCCCCGCAACTGATTTTGCTTCCCGTAATGATATTTCTTCTGCTTTCTAAGAGATTCAACTCCCCTCCCGTGCCGAAGAGGATGTTCTCGGAATTGTAGATTTTGGATAATATCAGAACGGCCATTATGGTATAGACCAGATTGCTGAGCAGCACAATGGCCATGTTGACGGCGCTGTAATTCAAGGCCAAAGCATCCCGGATCAAGAGGCAGATATTGACAATCGGGATGGCGGCCGTTTTGGTGTTTAGCGTAATTCCGGGAATCATGGTGGCCATGGCGGGCAGCATAAACAGAATCATGACCGGTGTCAAATAATTGTTCGCTTCTTTAAAACTTCTGGCAAAACAAGTGATGCAAAGTATCAAGGCACTGACAAAGAGCGCAAAAATTAAGATACAAATAAGAATCAGACCAAAAGGCAAGATCAGAGTACCGAGATCAAGCTGAAGCGGGATTTGCCCGCCCCCTGCCTGCACGGCAAGACTTCTCAGGAGAAATATTCCGACGAGCACCAGCGAGAAAAAATTAATCAGGGCGGAAATCACGGCAACCAATGCCACTGCCAGAAATTTTCCCCCCATCAGTTCCAGGCCGCTTAAGGGCAGGGTTAAGAGCGTTTCCAGGGTGCCTCTTTCTTTTTCGCCGGAGGTTACGTCAATGGCCGGGTACATGGCACCCGTCACCAGGGCGATAATCATCAGAAAAGGCAAGATGGTACCGAGGAAAAAGCCGGTTTTTTCATTGTCCCCGGCGGTATCAATTTCTTGGTAAGCAATCGGTTCCAGTACGCTTTCCGCAGCCAATCCGGCTTTAAGCAAAAGGTCTTCGGTCAGCAAACGTTTATAATCTTCCAGCACCATGCTGATCCGGTCGGAGGCGGTTCGTGAATCTCCATCGGACGAATTGTAATAGATTTTAAAAGAATCTCTGCCGTCTGTTTTTTCCAGCGTCACATAGGACAAGATTTCTTTTTGGGCTAAGGCTTGGGCTGGGTCGCCGGGATCTCTAAGATTAAGTTTATATATACTCTCTTGTTCCTTAAGAAGGGTTTCCAGCCTTGGCTCTAGCGGAAAGGCAAAAGCCACATCCAAAACTTTTTCTTCCCTGGATTGCATCATCATGATACTGAATTGGGAGGCTACCACCAGAATAACCGGGTATAGGATAAGGGGTAAGAGAATCATTATCGCCAGGGTTCTTTTATCGCGAAAAATATCCAGTATTTCTTTTTTAAATATTGCCAGTAAAGCTTGAAAACGGAAATTACTCAAGAAGCTCCCCCCTTTCCTTGATTAAGGTAAGAAATGCGTCACGAATATTCGTTGTGTTGGTTGCCGCCTTTAAAGACTCAGGGCTCCCTTCGGCAATAGCGACACCTTTATGAATAAAGAGAATTTTATTGCAAATGGTTTCCGCTTCTTCCATATAATGAGTGGAATAAACCACTGCTTTGCCCTTTTGACGTTCTTTGAGCATAAAATCGATAATGGCATGACTGCTTAGAACATCAAGGCCGAGGGTCGGTTCATCAAAAATATATAAAGCCGGGGAATGAATCAGGCAACGAGCAATAGAAACCCGTTGGGTCTGGCCGGTGGATAGTTTTTCGATACGGTTGTCGGCAAAATCCTCCAGCTTGAGCATGGTTATAATCTCCTGGATCCGGCTTTTGGTAACCGCCTCCGGAATCGAGTAAAGTTTGCCGAATATGGTTAGCAACTCCCTCGGGGTCATCCTGCCGTATAATTTTGTATTTCCCGATAAATAGCCGATAGCGCGTTTATAAGCATTGGGGTTATCTTTAACCTTAAGCCCCAGTAATGAAACCGTTCCTGAAGTGGGGGTCATAATCCCGCCCAACATGCGCAGTAAGGTGGTCTTGCCCGCACCATTGGGTCCTAAAACTCCAAAGATATCCCCTGCTTCTACTTGAAAGCTCAAACGATTGACGGCATAAAACTCTTCCCGCTCTCTTTTTCTTCTGTCGGTCTTGACCGAGCGCACAAACTTTTTGCTAATCTCTTGAACAGTCAGCACCATCCATTCCCCCAAATCATATGTAAAGTAAACCCCCGTAAATTTCGGGGGAATGTCAAAACTTTTTCTAATTCTAAGATACCATACTTGCTGTGGATTTCGGGAAATTATTCAATGCGTACCGCTGTTCCTGATGCGCATACCATAAGCATGCTTCCGCTGTTTCCTACAACTTCATAGTCCAGATCTATTCCCACAACGGCATTGGCACCTATTCTTGCAGCCCGTTCCTGTAATTCTCTTAAGGCCATGTCACGAGCCTCCTGAAGCTTGTCTTCATAAGCCCCTGAGCGTCCACCGATGACATCTGTTACTGCTGCAAAAAGATCTCGTACAATATTTGCACCCATAATTACTTCTCCGGTAACTATTCCGTAATACTCCAAAATTCTATGTCCCTCCACCGAGGGGGTTGTAGTTAGTATCATAAATTGTTCTCCCTTCTTTTGAAATATTGATAGTAATCACTGTTTTAGAACAAAGGATTAAGGTTGACCGGCTGATTCATAGTATTGAATTATTCCATGGAAGATTGCTGTTGCTACATTTTTTTGAAAGATAGGATTTTTCAAACGTGCCTCTTCATAAGGGTTGGAGATATAAGCCACTTCGATTAATGCCGCCGGAACTTTTGTATGTTTAAGGACATAAAAGTTCGCCGTTTTTACCCCTCTGTCGTTAGTATTTAGAGTGGTTGTAAGCTTTGTCTGCAACGCCTGGGCTAAAAGAGCGCTTTGGTTTTTTTGAACATTTTCCAATGAGTAGTAAGTCGATGTGCCTTTAATTTCTCTATTATTAGGCATAGAATCGTTGTGAATGGATATAAACAGGTCCGGCTTGATACTGTTTGCCAGGGCCACTCTGGCCTGTAAATCTGCAGCTTCTGAATAGACGGGAGCTACAGCAGTATCGGAATCCCTGGTCATATAAACCGCTGCTCCGGCTTCAGTCAGTATATCACGCAGAAATAAAGCAATAGCTAAATTGTTAAATTTTTCATAAGAATATTTTGCTCCGATAGCTCCGGAGTCGGGTCCGCCATGGCCGGGATCGATAAGAATTCTTTTGTTTTTTAAAACACCCGGGTTAATTCCTGCAAAAGGATCAAGCAGTATTTCACTGTTTGGATCATATGGTGATTCGGAATCCGGTCCGGTCAAAGAAGACGGCAATGGAGGAAAGGCTTTAAGGTTTTCTTTGATTTGAGAAGATACTTTTCCTTCCACAATTTTTTGAGTGTTCTCACTGATAACCGATGTTCCTCCAATAATAAATACTTTGCCGTTTGGGCTTAAATCAATAGTTGCAGCGGTTGAATCCGAGCTGTTAATCGCTACATATTCTGCAGAAACCCAACCAGTTGTTCCCTGATAGATCGTCTTGTACCAACCGCTTTTTTCTTCGATGATTGGTATTTTGGCCCCATTGGGCAAGGTCATCAGAATTTTGGCATTTATGGATGGACTCTGCCTTAAATTCAAACCGACCGAGGCCCTAATTTCGCCCTGCTTATATTCTTGAATAATTTTTACATAATTCCCATATATCCAGCCTGTTTTATTTTGGTATGTTGTTTGATACCACTGGCCTTGTTGCGCTGTAATATCAACAGTCGCTCCTTGAGGAATAGACAGTATCACTTTGCCGGCAGTGGAGGGAATATCGCGGAGGTTGAGCGCCCCCGAAGCGGTAATAATTCCTTTGCCGCTAATGCTTTTGGCTGGTGGTTCTACCTTCATATGTAGGCGCATCAAGCTATAAACGGCAGGAGGAATATCTTCTTTGGTGGTCAATAAAAGAGGGGCTTTAACTTTAGCTGCCAGAACAGTTCCGGCAATAGCATCGGGAAAGTCTTGTCCTGAGACCAGAAATAGATCATCGGACTCAATAACACTTTTCATATATTCGACTATCAGAGCATTTGTTTCATATCTGTTGCTGCCTCCTAATCGGGTTGTTATATTAATATTATTGGCCGCAAGAGATTTGGTAGGTACGACTTGTTCCCCGCCTATAACAATAATCTCTGAGGGCTGAATTTTTTGACAATAATCAACTACCGATTTTGGCATATTTTTAGATGTCAAGACGATTGGAATTTGCTTTATTCCCGCATAGCTGGCTGCCGACAGAGCATCGGGAAAATTATCTCCGTTAGCTATGATCAAAGAGCTACTGCTAATTCTTTCAGCAAGTAAAACTGAAGTTTCATAGCGATTAGAACCACCAATTCTTTCCCAACTTAAAGAAAGATTATTTAAGTCCGTTTCCATTTGTGAAGTCAAACGGCCCAGACCGCCCAACAAAATAACCTTTTGCGGTTGCAAACGTCTTAATTCACTAACAACACGGGGATCTAAACTATTCCCTCCGGTAAGCAATATCGGAGCATCTAATTTGGCGGCTAAAGGCGCCACCGCTATTGAATCCGGATAATCGGTTTTCTCACATAAAATAACGGTATGGGCGGAAGTCCACCCTTTTTGAGAAATAGCAATGGCAGTTTCAATTCGATCTTGACCAAATATCCGCTCGGTGCTATAAGCTAATGGACTGGCTTGGCCTAATATAGGCAGGAGTAAGAGAATAGCTAATCCTAGACTGAAAGCAAGTAAAATCTTTTTCATGAACAACCTCACTCCATTATGTCGTTATATGTCGATTATACAATAAAATACCATTATTCGGGTAATGAATTAGTAAAATATTCAATTGCCAACCGATAAGCATTATAGTATTGTTCAGCACTAGCGACGATATCTGCTTTATTTTTTGAAACTTGGATAGAATATTTTTGTTTCATGATCTCTTGGACTTTATTTTCTAAGATTTGCCCGTACTTATTTTTCCATCTTTGCAATGAACTATCCAGTAGCTTCCTTGTATCCTTCAAAGCCGATTTTAATTCTTCATAATTGGTTATTTGTCTTTTTAGTTTTTCCAGTTTGTTCTCTAATTCCGGATCAGCCGGGACCGATCTAATCCGACGGAGATTTTGTTCGGTAGCTTTGAGTTGAGCGGTTTTTTCCTCTAATTTTTTCCTCATGGTATTAAGTTCCTTTTCCCGCTCGCTATCGGTTATTAGAGCTTCACGCTCCAAATCCGACAATGGTTCCAAATCAAGAGCCAGCTGATCAATATCCCTTGAACCCAACTTCAATTTGTAAACTTCCTGCAAAGAGGTTCGTTCCTTTTCAATTTCCTCTTTAGCGCGGATAAGAATTGCAACTTTTCTAATAACGGCTAAGGCATCATCCAAATTTGTTGCAGCTAGGGACCAGTGTTTTAACTTCTCTTTAACCTGGTCGCTATACACTGTTAATTTTTTTTCTATATATTTTAAGTACTCTTTCTTCAAATCCAAATCCACTAGCATTTTTAATAAGTTGCTTTTTTTATCCAGGTAATCATTCCAGCCGGCGAGCCAAGGAAGAAATTCATCGGGCTGTATTGGTGTATTAAATTGATGAAGCATTTGCTTCTGATCGGGAAAATCGCTTTCAGTCATATCATACTTATGTAAATAAAGCTTTAGGCGGAAAAAGTGTACTAATTTAGCAATCCGGCGTTTAAATGGCCCAATTGTTCTTGAAGGTCTTCCCATCTTAGCTTGTTTGTCAATATATATTGGATTTTTGCTCCGAACCTCAATAGCCCGATGCAGCTGCCGTCTACTGTTTTGCGGGAGGCTTTCATATCCTGAGGTTTGCAGAAAAAGTTGAGTTTGGTTTATTTCCTTTTCCAACTGCTTAATCTGGGTTTCCAAACAGTCTTTTTTCTCCCAAAGTTCAGCCCATATCAGGCATTCTTGGCGCAGGTCATCAATAACAGACCAATCAATAAAAGGATCATTTGTATAGACGTTTAATTCTTCTACTTTCTGATGGCAGATTTCATCTAATCTGTCCAGTTCGGCCCGCATTTGCCGCAATTCTCTATAATCCGGATTTTGATAATAAACAGTAAGACGTTTTTGAGTGTGCAGCAAATGAGCTATATTTTCTTTTAGATAATCAATCTCCGCCCTTAATTTTTTAATCTCAATTTGCAGAAATCGATCTTCTTCCAATCTATGCTGTTGTTCTACCAATTTTTGGCGCAAGGCATCATATTCGGCTTTTGCCATTTCCATCTCTTGTGAACGGCCTTCTAGTTTATTAAAGGCTATTTTTAAAGAATTCCATACACGGCTGATAAAAAGCCTTTCATCACCGGTTTGTTGAATATTCAAAATAAGAGAGTAGAATTCATGGTTATTCTTTTTATCGGTATCAATTTGCTCCTGTTCAGGTTGTTCGAGGATAAGTTTCCGCCCATGATTTAAAGCTGATTTTCCGATTCTTTCCACCAATTCCCAATGTTTTTGAAGATCGGAGTTATCAGCGTCTGCAATACGTTTAGCAATTTCAGTATTGAAAACATGCTCAAGAGTCGGGAAAATATGTTCTGTATTGTCATTTATTGGAGGAAGTTCTTTCTCGGTTATTATTTCAACATATTTTATTTCAGAGCTAAGATTTTGCTTTAGGGTCAAGGCGATATTTGGGGCTTCTGTTAAGTCTGTGTCCTTAATTTTTATACGAAATTTTT
>JAAYII010000274.1 GCA_012523535.1 Peptococcaceae bacterium | reverse complement strand
CATCCCTTTGATGTTCACTCATCCCATTTGTAACTATACCTTTTTCTTCTGAGGCAGCGGCAACAACAAATCCTCCGGGACACATGCAAAAGGTGTAAGCCGACCTTCCTGTTTTCGCCGAATGATAAACCAGTTTGTAATCGGCGGCTCCCAGTGCCGGATGCTCGGCATTCCTGCCATATTGGGCTTTGTTTATCACAGCCTGGGGATGTTCTATCCTTACTCCAATGGAAAATGGTTTTGGCTGTAAAACTACTCCTTTCCGGTGCAAGACCTCAAAAGTGTCTCGGGCACTGTGCCCAATTGCCAGCAAAACAACCTGGCAAGGTATCTCCTCTTTCTCATTTATAATTAAGCCCTGAACCTTTCCATCCCGGATAATAAAATCGGTTACTTTAGCTTTAAATCTAACCTCTCCGCCGGAAGCAATAATTTCTTCTCTGATATTTTTAACGATACGCTTAAGCAAATCAGTTCCGATATGAGGTTTACTTTCATATAATATTTTCTCCGGTGCACCCGCTTTAATTAACTCTTCCAAGACCAAGCGGCATCTTTTGTCATTGATCAGAGTGGTAAGCTTCCCATCGGAAAAAGTACCTGCCCCACCCTCCCCAAACTGGACATTGCTTTCCGTGTCAAGCCGCCCAAAATTCCAAAATTGGTTAACTTTGGAGGTTCTCGTTTCCACGTCCTCTCCTCTTTCCAGAATAAGAGGATGATAACCATTTTTACTCAGCATTAATCCGGCAAAAATACCTGCCGGTCCCATACCGACTATAACAGGACGTTCAATTAAAGTCTCTGTCCCGTATTTAACGCCTTATAAGACAAATCAGGGGTTGTTGCTATCCCTTGGGAACTCAATTTGTTAAGCAGACGCTCTTCATGAAGAATTTGAACATCAACCGTATAAACGAACATTATCCTGTCTTTTTTGCGAGCATCGATTGATTTCTTAAAAATTTTAAAATTAACCAGTTCCCTTTTATCAATTCTTAACTTGGAAAGTATTTCTTTCTGTAAGGCCCGTTTTTCTTTCTCCGCATCGGTAACTTGATTAATTCCCAATTTAATATTTGGAATTCTAAGCATAAAACCTCCTGTATACCCGGGAAAAGATCTTACATAAGAGGAGCAAAGACTCGCAGGATAAACCCGATCATTTTTTTATGCCATTTGATTTCATTTATATCTAGCAAAGTTATTTCTCGGCAATCCTCCAAGGTCTTTAGAAAATCATTATACATATCCTGTATAATGTCACAATCGTACAGCCAAACCCCGCATTCAAAATGTAAAAAGAGACTTCGATAATCCAAATTGATGGTTCCGACTACACCGTATTTATGATCGGCGACAAAAGTCTTGGAATGAATAAAACCGGGAGTGTATTCGTAGATTTTGATTCCTGCTTCAAGTAGGAGTTTATAATAGGAGCGGGTAACCGCATGTACATACCACTTATCAGGGATATAAGGGGTAATAATTCGAACATCTACTCCCCCTTTAGCAGCCGTTGTCAGAGCCGTAATAATTTCATTATTAATTATCAAATAAGGGGTTGTAATATATAGATACTTTTCAACCTTATTAATTAAGTTAAAATAAATGGTCTCCCCGACCGACTCATTGTCCAAAGGGCTGTCGGCAAAAGGTTGAACTATACCGGAACTATTTCTATCGCTGCCAAGATCCGTATCGCCTAAATGTTCTAAGTCACACTTATACTTTCTATAATCTTCGTCTGTACCTTTCAGATAATCCCACATGGTCAAAAACATAACCGTAAGACTCCAGGCAGCTTCCCCTTTGAGCATAATGGCCGAATCTTTCCAGTGCCCATATAATTCTTTAACATTTATGTATTCATCGGCCAGATTTAATCCTCCCGTGAAAGCCGTATATCCGTCAATAATTGCAATTTTACGATGGTCTCTGTTATTATGACGGGAGGATAAAACGGGAATAACAGGATTAAAAACACAGCACTTAATCCCCAGTTCCTCTAACTTGCGATTATATTTATAAGGCAGGGTGGTCAAACAACCAAAATCATCGTAAATAACCCGAACGTCAACGCCTTCTTTAACTTTGTCCACCAAGATTTCCAATATACTGTTCCACAATACCCCTTCTTCAATAATAAAATACTCCAGAAAAATATAATAGCGGGCTTTTTTAAGTTCCTCTTTCAATTTGGCAAATTTTTGTTCACCGCTTGGCAAGTATTCGCAATAAGTATTCCGGTAAGGAGGATAGAAAGAATAATCCTGGATATATCTCGATTGGTTGGCTGCATTACTGTTGCTTTTTTCCAGTTCCGCAATAATCCCAGGTTGAGGATGAAGTGTTTCTTTGGTTTTATAAAAAATGGTTTCCATGCTGCGTTTTCTTCTGTTGCTCAGCCTATTAACCCCAAAAAAGATATAGAAAAATCCCCCAAATATAGGGAAAATTAAAATAAGAATAATCCAAGCGATCTTATATACCGGGTTGCTTCTGTTATAAAGAATAAACAATACCACCAACAAGCTAAAAACGATACTGCCCGCATAAAAGAATGCAAAATAGTTATTAAACTTTATGATTACACTTATAAAGGCCAAAAGCTGCAGAACTATGGCTATGACAGTGATTAAAACCCGGCTATTCAATATTTTTTTCAAGTTGTTCTTTTTTATATTACTCATAGTCACCAGTTTTCAATGATGGATTGATGTGCCCTTAAATTGCCAGTTTTTCGTAATGTTTATATAAGGAATGGAACCAGCCGCTGTAGCCTTTGAGCCATGGTTTTTTCTTGCCGCAAAAATGAAGTATAACTGTGTTGCGGATTACGTAATCCATATCCCACAACCCGTTGCTGGTTAATTTGTAATATGAATAATGCCTAGTATCATAATTATATAACTTCTCATCCAAATTTTTTATTTGCTTGGCATAAAGAGCATTAATAATATCCTGATCGGGCAACAATAATTTCACTTTATTGCGGTCAACGAACTCAAAGATCTCCTGCTCATCAATCGTTTGCCTTTGAAGTTCGAGATTCTTCAGTAATACCCCGGAATTATAATAAGCATCGATTTCATAAGGTTTCAAACGGAGCTTATTGATTTCCCTTACTGTTAACAAATCATGATAAGCGGCTGCAAATAAATACCCTTCCATATTTTGATTGTAAAGTTCTCGAATTGGATTAATCACCAAGATATCCGGATCTAAATACAAGATGCGATCCAATTCCAAAGGCAAAAACTTAAAAGCCAGAAGGCGGTAATACATTTCTTTACTGTAATGGAGAAGAACAGGTGCATCCCGGAAATAATTATCATCAATAGTTACTACCTTAAGCTCATGTCCCTGGCCAGCAATATATTGCTTAAGCTCATCCAACTCTTCGGTTGTCAGGCTGGAGTGCAGCAAATATACGATAAATTTTTCTTCAGGATTATTTAAAAAAAGCGACTTGAGCATTACTTTCAAAGGTTTTATATAATTTGAATTTATGGTTACCAGAATATTCATAAGCATTTTGTTCCACTCCTTTCGTTCTATTTTCCCAAAAGAAGTCTATTCATATCCGCAAAAAACTCTTTTTGTCTATGTTCAGGATTAAAAAAATGAAACCCCCAGATTTTGTATTGATTATTGTCTGCAAGCGGAGTTACCGGAATCGCTTCTCTCTCAAGGGACAAAAGCAAATCCTCTTTCCATTGCTCATCGGAGAGGAGCTGGGTTCCTTTGGGTTCAATAAAAATTTGTATTTGCTCATAACCTTCGGTTTTCTTTTTTTGCAGAAATAACAAATAATCCGGCTCGAATCGTTTCCCGTCCGCAAAAGAATAAATTTTTAATCTCCGTTCGTTTCTGACCAAATATACTTTGTCATACTTATCTTGAAGTGTTTCGACGAAAGACTTGAAATACTTTACAAAAGCCTTTTCTTGGGAAGTACCGAAATTGTCATTAAATACATACCATTCTTCTTTTGATAAATCAAGCCTGAGAGAAGCGGATACCGAAGGGTCCGATTGGGGCACCCCGGGTCCGTCCCCTTGTGGATCAGCATAATAGACCCTTTGTTTATCCTTAAAAATCTCATGAAAATACCTGGATTCAAATTCCTTTGTCCCTTCATACTCAACTTCAATTGAAGAAATTAATCCGGCAATTTTATCAAGGGCTTGAACACAAGCCTGGTAGTAGATTCTCATATCCGGCTCTTGTAATTTGCTTTGTATTGCAATTCGAACTTGACCAAGGTAATCAGGGTCACAAATAAATTGCCGCGTCGAACGCAAGTTAGGGAAATACCTTTTCAGGGCATTAAATTTAAAAACATCATATTTTCTTAAAGCCTTATGAACCAATGAATAGTTTAACTTCGCAATTTCCCCAAAAGAAATTCTCTTGATATAAGTTTTAATATCTACCTCAATATGCTTGTTCTCCAACAAGGTATCCACTGCAGTCCTACCAGTATGAACGGTTACCGGATATTCCTTCTCCCTTATATGTTGGGGAAGGCCAAAAACATCCTTGCGGCTTTTCACTATTCTTTTGTTAAAAAACACCAATCCGTTTTTATAAAAATCACTGTTTGTAAAGTCCTTTTTAAAAACGTACTGCCGTTCAACCACGTTATTAGCCATAATTCCCAGCTCAACAAGGGCAACCGTCAGCTCGGAAATATATTTGGAATCATTTTGGCAATGGTAATAAAGTTCCTCGCAAACACGCAGGGGGTTGTCCAAGTCATGATCATATTTACGTTTATATTTGTCTTGGCTCTCATCAACGGCAAAGGGGCAATACCGTGCTCCGCGCCCGATAAGTTGCGCTTCGGCAACTGTGGTTTTCCCGGGTTTTCCGTTCTTGCCGTCACGAGTTTCATACAGTCTGACAATATCAAAAAGATTGAGAACATCCCAACCCTCATCCAGCTTTTTTACTTGGAAAACGGCTCTATAGGGGTTATGAACATCCTCAAGAGTATTTACAATGATTTGAACCCGGTCCGCTTCCTGGGGATCATTCATGGAAATGCAACGTTCTTTGGAAAACTCTTCCTTTAGCTCTTGGGCTAAAGCTTCCAAAGAAATATTGTTGCTTTCAAAATATTGGTACATGCGTACAAGAGTGGGATGGACGGCCGCATCCCTCAATTCCTGTAAATATTGGGAGTTTAAATTGGCTATAGCCTTTAAGAATTCAGCCATGAAATTTTTGCTTTGCTCTTTAGTCAGAGCTTTAAAGAGCACCACAGGTTTAATATTTAGCCCATTGTCCTGAAAAATCTTTAATCTATATTGGCTTAACAGGACTGCCTGAATTGCTCTTTGCATTAAAGGAAGGTCGGAACGCATTGTTTTTACTTCTTTGGAATATAAATCGGCCCTAAATTTAGCCAGGGGATAGTTGAAGATTATTTTATCCTCATATTCTCTTCTAATAAAAGGATTCTCCAAGTCACAAGTCGCCGTAAATTCGAGCATAACATTATCTTTATTGGCGTTCAAAATCGCTTTGGCGGTGTATTCCCATGACTTTTGGATTTCCGCTTCTTTTTTATTCTTTTGCTTTTTGGTATCTACATTGAGATGATGAGCTTCATCGGAAATAAGTACAATTTTTTGCTCTTTAAAATCCTCAATAGAAATCCCGTTTTCTTTAACTTCCCACAAATCACTGTGCAAACCTTGAATCGTTGTAAAATAAATATTTATGTTATCTCCATCGTTTCCCTGAAAATTGTTTACTTCTTTAATTCTTACCGGTTCACCGTCGATTTTGAGTTCATCGGCAAACAGGTATTTTTTTGAACTTTTGTTCAAGAAATTATCTTTGGTTTTTTTTACTATATTATCCAGGTGAACAAAGAAAAGAAAATTGCGGTAACCCTTCTTATAAAGATATAGCATCAGTCCGGCCATGATCATTGTTTTGCCGCTGCCGGTGGCCATATGAAAAAGGGTTTGGGAAGGATACTTGCGCAAACTTTCGTTTTCAAAATAGGTGATAAAATTTCTGAAGGCGTCTATCTGATAAGGGCGCAACACAAATTCCGGATTAAGATTTTCTTCGATAAACTCAGGCATTGGAGCGTAGGAATTATATTTTTTG
>JAAYII010000273.1 GCA_012523535.1 Peptococcaceae bacterium | reverse complement strand
ATCCCAAACCTGCATAAGTTTTTTACAAGCTGGAGGAAAAAGAATGCGCCCCGGCTTTACTTTGTTGGCAGGTAAGTTTTTTGACTATTCGTTCGAAAAATTATTGCCAATTGCCGTTGCTCTGGAAATTATTCATATGGCCACTTTAGTGCATGATGATGTGGTGGATGCTTCTTTGACTCGTCGAGGTAAGCCGACGCTTGTAGCATCGTGGGGAAACGAGATTTCTGTAGCCACGGGAGATTACTTGCTGGCCAAAGCATTAGAGCAAATTATTAAAATTGATGATAAAAATTTATCTGCTATTATTGCTAAAGTTTGCGTAGATATGTGCCAAGGGGAAATCTACCAAATTAAGTATTCTTATGATGTGAAACAAAATTTCAAACAATACCTGTATAGGATTAATAGAAAAACAGCGTTATTATTCAGTCTTTGCTGTAAATTGGGAGCCATGGCCTGTAATGCCGACAAAAGAGGCATATGGATTATGAAAACTTACGGACATTGCTTGGGAATAGCTTTTCAAATTGTTGACGATATCCTGGATATCACTGCCGACCCCAAAATCCTGGGTAAACCCGTAGGCAGCGATGTGCGGCAGGGCATAATAACTTTACCTATGATTTTTGCCTTGCAGGATCCCAATATTGCGGAGCGATTAAGTAAACTGCTTGCTTTAGATCGGAAAACTGAGGAGCAAGTTCAAGAAGCGGTTGATTTAATTAAACAATCCGATGGTATTGCCAAATCTAACGATATTGTACAAAAATATATTAAAAAGGGCATTAAAAATCTTAGTGAGCTTCCTGATATACCGGCTAAGGATGCTTTAATTGAGTTAGCAGAATTTGTGGGGAAAAGAACCTATTAATTTGATAAAAAGTTGTAAAAGAACACAATGTAAAATCGGAATTGATAAAAAGCCGCAATTTGCGGCTTTTTATTTTATATAAGTAACACCAATACATTTGGAAAATAATACAATATTATACAATAATTACTAAATTGATAAGGAGTTGCTTTTGTGGATGAAGAAAAGAGAATAGTCTTATTAAAAAAATTAGAAGATTTGCGCCAGTCAAAAGTAATTGTCTATTTTTCTTATACTCCTCTTAATGATCGGATTTTAGTTCCCCTGTACCGAGAATTGTCCACTATAGGTAAGACTCCCAAAATTGACTTGTTCCTGCATAGTTATGGAGGAGCCGTTGATACTCCTTACAAAGTAGTGATGTTGATCAGGGAGTTTTGTGATCAGTTTTCAGTAATTGTACCATTTTCGGCCAAATCTGCCGCTTCCATGATAGTATTAGGCGCAGACGAAGTAGTAATGGGACCCATATCGGAACTGGGACCGATTGATCCTCTGGTCAGGCATCCAATATATAAAGATTTTTGGATTCCGGTACAGGCTTTAAGATGCTGTTTCGATTATATTGAAGAAATTTTCTACAACAGCTCCAACCCAGAAGTATCGGAAATTATTATAAATTCTGTTCTTAATAAACTGGATCCATGGCTTATAGGTGATTATGAGAAGGCATTAAGAGCGTCTCGACAGTACGCGGAATCTTTATTATCAAAATATATGCTTAAAAACGATAAAGACAAAATAAAAACAGTTACCCACAACTTAACCCATGGCTATTTTTCACATGGTTATCCTATTGGCAGACAGGAGGCCAAAGAAATGGGATTACACGTAACCGAAGCTTCTGGAGAGCTGTGGGAGACAATCTGGGAATTATATCTTATTTACCAAACCATGTTCGGTGGTGATGATTCGGGGAATTTCTGCTTAGACAACATCTATTGGTAATGCCAAGTCTAATATTATAATATAAAATTTTTAGGACTCTTTGGCCTGGGAATTTAAAAGCTGGGCGCAATATTCAATTATTTCTCTGCGACGTACTATACCGATAAATATACCCTGGTCATCTATAACCGGTACAAAATTTTGATGAATTGCTCTAGATAATAGATCACTGATCTTAGCATTGATGGAAACGGGAGTGTTTTGTGTTCGTTGTTCTATTTCATATAAACGAATTTTTTCGGTATTGCCAAAGGTTAGGTCCGGGGTATTCTTAAGTTTCCACAGTAAGTCCCCTTCTGTTAATGTACCCGCGTAGTGTCCTTGGGAGTCAACCAAGGGCACAGCGGAGTATCCGTGATACTCCATTCTTTCCAATGCCTGGCGCATTGTAGCACTGTCTTTAAGATAAACAACATCTTTCTTAGGTATCAGGAAAAATGCAATATTCATAATTATACCTCTGTCATAAAAAATACGTTTAAGAATTCCATAAAAAAATCGAAAATCCTTCCAATAATAAAGCAACAAGCCTCAAAGTAGAGGCTTGTTGTAACTATTTTAGGGATTGTTTAAAGGGGATTAAAGGATTTCATTATAGAATAACACCAAGAGCAATTAGTATAAGAATGGCAATAGCAATAATACCTACTCCGACATTGTCAAAAGAAGCATAATTTACAGGAACTACAGGAGCAACAGGATAGGAGGGTCTACAGCAACATCCTCTACCGTACATTATATTTCACTCCTTCAGCGAAATTTATTAAGAAAAAAGATAGTTAGAATAAGATTCCCATAGCAATCAGAAGCAAAATAATAACTACAACAATGGCAATTCCGCAGCAACTTGGAGTACCACAACAACCGCATCCGCCGCCTGCACCTTCATATGCCATAATGTTCACACCTCCTAAAATAAAAGGAAAATAATGGATCGCATTCTAATATATGTAAACTTCGAGCGAGTGGTGCGAGAATTAATTTTAGAAAGGGTTCTTAACAAAACAGATAGAAGTCCCTGCGTCCAGGGACTTCTTTGCGCAAGTCTAAAGATAAATATGCGACTAGATTTTATAACCTAGACATTATTTATCTAGAGACTCTTCATTAAAAAATTAACATGGAAAAGCCTT
>JAAYII010000272.1 GCA_012523535.1 Peptococcaceae bacterium | reverse complement strand
GTTATTTATGCAGATTGATGATAATTGTTGTAAAGCTTGAGATAATGCCATCTATGTTTCCCAATTTCCTGCAGCACTTCCAAAAATCTTGCCACTTCCCCATGGTCATTGTACAAACCGAAACTCACTCTGACCATCCCGGGCTTGAAACCGTCGGGATTTTGCATAACCTTGTTTACTTTATCCGGCGGCACTTTCAGCAACCTTTGCACATAGGGATGAGCGCAAAAACAGCCGCTTCTGACCGCAATTCCCGCCTCCTGGGCCAGGATCTCGGCCAATTGCTTATACGAAACCCCTTTCATATTAAAAGGAACAATTCCTACCCGCTCTTGGTTTTCTTCTTCGGTACAGTACAACTCTATGGAGTCAATGTTTTTAAGCCCCTGGATCAATTGTCCGGTAAGGGCTTTTTCGTGTTTTTCTATTCTTTTCATGCCAATTTGTTTCAGAGTATTGATGGCGGCGGTTAAAGCAATAACCCCCATCAAGTTGGGAGTCCCCGCTTCATCTTTAAAAGGGGGATCGTTCCAAATAACCTGCTCATGAGTTACGGCTTTGACGGTTCCTCCGCCCGAATAATCAGGATCCCCATGGACAAAAAAGTCCTTGGGACCTATGAGCACCCCCACTCCAAAAGGAGCATACATTTTATGGGCGGAGAAAACCACAAAGTCAATATGCTTGTTGGAAGCATAGGGCTTCATATCAAACGGAGCATGGGGAATAAGCTGTGAACCGTCCACTAAGATTTTGGCCCCGTACTTATGGGCCCATTCGGCAATACTGTGGACGGGATTAATATAACCCGTAACATTGGAGGCGCCGGTAACCGTAACGAGTTTGACCAGTCCCTTGTATTTTTCCAGTTTGTTCTTCAGGTCATCAAATTTTAACCTGCCGCATTCATCCACTTCAATGTATTTGACCTCATAGTTGTTCCGCCAAGGCAAATCATTGGAGTGATGCTCCATGGATGTTGACAAAACAATCCATTTTTCTTTATTTTTACTGTTATTATTTTTTAATCCGTTGCTTATGTACTCCTCAGCCTGCTGGGCCAATCTGTGAGCTACTTTGTTAATGGCCGCGGTGGCGTTTTGTACGAAGATTACCACATCCCTTTTTTCATCGCCGCCCACAAAACCCAGTACCGTCTTCCTGGCCTCTTCGTATTTTTCTGAAGATATCTTTGCCTTGTAACCTCCGCCCCGATGGATGGAAGAATAATATGGCGCAAACTCATTGATTGCTTCCAAGACCTTCACAAACGGCGGAGTGGTAGCCGCATTATCGAAATTTATCCCTCTTACTTTTTCTCCGCTCCGCAACAAAACCGGCGTGTCTACCCCCACCACATAACTGCGGTAATCCATTTTGGAAATTGTAAAACCCATCTCTCTTCCTCCCCACAAATGAATGCCACCATTAGTGTATGGAGTCGGAGAAACTATGTGACTATTTTATAACTCTTAAACTCATTCTATATTCATGAATAACCTCCCCAAATTGTTCATTCCCTGCCTCATTGCTTACCAGTGTTATTATTTTGTTCAAAAGCTTCTGGTGAATGTTTTCCCTTTGGGCCAAGAATTGGAATATTTTTTTCAAAGAGGTATCGTTAGTGGAATTTATGAGCTTAAGATACCTTTGCTTGGATTTAAGCTCGGAATCTTCATCCTTTCTAAGTAAGGGAATGATGTCTTGAAAAATGTCCTTCTCTGTGTTTTTACTGTTATCTTGCCCCGAAGTAATGTCAACAGGAAGGCCAATTTGAGGCAGTTTATTTAAACCTAGTTTCCTGATTACAACCCCGATTAACTCCCAATGCCCCAGTTCTTCCGCCGCCAACATGCCCAAAAAGTCCCGCAGGTAAGAATTGGGTAAGTGTAGGCTTTGAAATAAATAAGCGGCAAAAGAAGCAAATTCACTGTCCTGCCCATTAAAATCATTAGCCAAAACAGCGGCCAGTTTTTCGTCAGGATGTTCGATATGTATCGGAAACAAAAAACGCCTGTGATAGCTGAACATCTTTATCCCCCTAAACCCAGTCTTCCTCTTAACTAATATATGGCCCTTAGGCCATTCGGTCACAGGATTAGAGAGTGTTAAATATATACAAAAAAGACACCTCATTTTTATTATGAGGCGTCCGGGATAATATCATTCCAGATTATATTTTTTAACCGCCTTTTGCATCAATTCTGTGTCCCTTACCCGCATAACCACTTGGGCTTGTTCATTTTCCCGTTCCACGAAAGCGTACATGTACTCTACAATTACCCCTTCGCTCACAAGCTTATTCAGCACATCAGCCAGTCCGCCGGGCCGGTCCGGTATCCTTAGTACCCAGACGGGGGTAAGCTTGACAACGCAATTCCTGTCTTTGAGCTTTTCCGCTACTTCCTCTGGATTCTCCACAATAACTCTTAAAACCCCATAGTCTTTAGTATCGGCAAGTGACAGTGCTCTTATATTGACATTGAATTCAGCGAGAAGATTAAGTACCTCTGCTAACCGTCCCTTCGTATTTTCCAGAAAAACAGATAGTTGAAGCATAGTACTTCCCCCTTAATGCTTATATTTTTCCCTTGCGCCTGTCTTCAACTCTCTTGGCCTTGCCTTCGCTGCGGGGTATACTTTTCGGTTCGACCAGGCGCACTTTGGTTGACAAGCCGATGATATTTTCAATTCGCTGTTTTATTCTTGTTTGCAAGTCTTCCAACTCGCGGATTTCGTCATTGAAAGTGTCGGCGCTCATTTCCACAAGGACTTCCATGGTATCCAAGGGTCCTTCCCTGTCGACTATAATTAAGTAATGAGGTTCGATGCCGCCTACGGAAAGAATGGCTTCCTCAATCTGGCTCGGGAATACATTTACGCCTCTGATAATAAGCATATCGTCAACCCTGCCGGAAACTCTTTGCATGGTCCAGCCGGTATGGCCGCAACTACAAGTTCCGTAGCTAATGCTGGTCAAATCCTTTGTCCTGTAACGCAGGGAGGGGAAACCCATTTTACCGAAGGTTGTTATAACCAATTCACCTACTTCGCCTTCCGGCAGAGGATTTCCTTCCGGGTCCAAGACCTCGGGGTAAAAATGTTCATCGATATGCAAACCAACACATTTGAGACACTCCATAGATACCCCGGGGCCCATGGTCTCACTCAAGCCATAAATATCGATAGCTGTAAGGCCTAAACGGGCTTCTATTTCCTTTCTCATTTTTTCGGTCCATGGTTCCGCTCCGAACACCCCGATTCTAAGCTTTAAATCATCTTTGGATATGCCGGCCTCAGCCAGGCTTTCACCCAGGTAAAGAGCATAGGAAGGGGTGCAGCAGAGTACGGTGCTGCCAAAATCGCGCATTATCATAAGTTGCTTGGCTGTATTTCCTCCGGACATAGGTATAACCACGGCGCCTAATTCTTCAGCACCATAGTGAATACCCATGCCGCCCGTGAACAAACCGTAACCATAAGAAACCTGAATAACATCTTTGGAGGTAATACCCAGGCGGCGGAAACCGTTGGCGACAATCTTGGCCCACAATTTGATATCTTCCCGGGTATATCCCACAACCGTAGGTTTGCCGGTTGTACCGGAAGAAGCGTGAACGCGGATAATATTGTCCATTGGTTCTGCAAATAAACCGAAAGGATAATTTTGACGCAGGTCTTCTTTTTCAGTTAAAGGAATCTTGCGAAAATCGTCGAGAGTTTTTATATCGCTAGGATAATGAATTCCCACTTCAGCCAATTTTTTTTGGT
>JAAYII010000271.1 GCA_012523535.1 Peptococcaceae bacterium | reverse complement strand
GGGAAACGGATACCAATAATATGGGCGCAGCAATGGCTCCAGCAGTGGCCGATACAATAATTAATCATTTTCAAGACTTAAACAGGCAACCGGATTATTATGATCTCATTGTTACCGGGGACTTAGGGATGATTGGTTTGCAAATGGTGAAAGAAATATTGAAAAAAAGCAATCTGAATATGGGCAAGAATTTCTCGGATTGCGGTGTCATGATCTTCAGCCCCAAACAGGACACCCATGCGGGGGGGAGCGGATGTGGCTGTTCGGCGGTTGTTTTAAGCGGTTATATTTTAAATAAAATGAATTCCGGGGAATTAAAGAAAGTCCTACTTATCGGCAGCGGTGCGCTGCATAGCCCTACTTCAGCCCTCCAAGGTGAATCCATTCCGGCTATCGGGCATGCTGTTTCCGTTGAGATGATTTAACAGCATTCAACAAATCAAAAGGGGTGAGAAATATGTTTGCCAATATTATTCCCGCTTTTATTGTCGGCGGTCTGATTTGTGTGATCGGACAACTATTTATGGATTTGACAAAAGCCAGCATACAACCTGCCCATGTCCTGGTCGCTTTTGTTACTGCCGGTGTAATCCTCGGCGGTCTTGGCCTTTATGAACCATTGGTTAGAATCGGGGGGGCAGGGGCTACGGTTCCTTTATCAGGTTTTGGTTATACATTGGCTAAAGGAGCAATGGAAGGGGCTCAAAACAGTGGACTATTAGGCGCCTTTTCCGGCGGTGTGGAAGCTGCTGCGGTTGGGATTGCTGCAGCAATTATCTTTGGTTATTTGACAGCTCTAGTATTTAATCCGAAAGGTTGATATACATGTCCTTGACAGCAGAAACCGGTATGAGTGTTTCCAAAATCTATCAGGAAAATATTGATTATTTAAATTCCAAGCTTGGGGTACCTGATAGTTTTGATATTGTTCTACGTGAAATGACTATTGGGGGCAAAAAACTGGCCATTTACTCCATCAACGGTATGGTCAGCCGTCCGGCGACCAATATTATTCTTGAGACCTTGGTCGAGATTGAAAAAACCGATTTGGTGGTAAATGCCTTGGAGAAATTGGTAAAATCAAAAATCGCAGATTTGCAGGTTTCCGAAGTGGAAGCCATGGATGAAGTTATATATTTTCTCTTATCCGGCGCCATGGTCATTATCGTAGAAGGGAAAAATCAAGCCATAATCATTGACGTCCGAAGTTATCCTGCCCGTCAACCCGAAGAGCCCGATGTGGAAAGGGTAACCAGGGGTTCCAGGGACGGATTTACGGAGACCCTGATTTTTAATACTATTCTACTCCGCAGACGTTTAAGGGATCCGGGCTTAAGGATGAAATTAGTTCAAACGGGAAGCCGTTCCCGGACTGATGTTTGCATTGCTTATATCGAGGATATTACCAACCCCGAAATGGTAAAATATATCGAACATGAATTGAAAAATATAAGAATTGATGGCATTCCCATGGCGGAAAAAAGCGTGGAAGAGTTTATTTTGGGAAGCAAGTTCTGGAATCCCTTTCCGAGAGTAAGATTTACGGAAAGGCCGGATGTGGCGGCCATGCATCTCTTGGAAGGTAATGTGCTGATTATGGTCGATACTTCTCCCAGTGTAATCATTGCTCCCTGTACTTTCTGGCACCATGTCCAGCATGCCGAGGAATACCGTCAGGAACCTGTGGTAGGGGCTTACCTGCGCTGGGTAAGGTTTATAGCCATTATACTTTCAGTCTTTTTGCTGCCAACTTGGTTGGCCGCAGCATTAAACCCCCATCTTCTACCTGAAGGGTTAAGATTTATAGGAGTTAGTGAACCGGCTAAAATCCCTTTATTATTTCAAGCACTGACAGGGGAAATAGCAATAGATATGCTTAGAATGGCGGCCATTCATACTCCAACCCCATTGGCTACCGCCCTGGGCTTGATCGCTGTATTTATGCTGGGAGACATTGCTATCGCTGTGGGCTTGTTTACTAACGAAATTGTTCTATATCTGGCAATTTCGGCTGTTGGAACCTTTGCGACGCCAAGTTACGAGCTTTCCCAAGCCAACAGGCTAGCCAGAATATTTTTGGTACTAATGGCTGGTTTGTTCAATTTCTGGGGACTGGGCATCGGTATTTTACTGCTTTTCTTCCTGCTATGGAGAACAAACTCTTTTGGAGTGCCCTATCTATGGCCGTTGATTCCATTGGATTATAAAGCTTTAAAAACCATACTGGTAAGGCATCCCGTGCCCATTCATAATTTACGCCCCAGTATTTTTAAACCTCTGGACAGAGTAAGGCAACCTAGAAACAGACCAACCAGGGAAAGGCCTAACCCATCCTAAAGGTGCTATGATCCTATTGTTTTGACTAATTAATTTTTGTTTTGCAAGGGCGCAAAAAGATTAAATCCATGGAAACAAGAATAAGGATTGAGATTAGAATTATTTCTAAGCGACGTTCAAAAGAATAATCAGGTTCAATATAAACAAGGGGATGAATCGGCATCGGCACATTACTACGAGCTATCATAACGTGTGGGTATGACAGCGGTTTATTTAGGCTCAAACCTGCCAAGGATGCTTGGTAGTTCTGATTGGTCCATAAGGGTGTTAATACAGCCGGTGGCATGGCGTAAGACTTTGGATATAAAGTGTAAGTACGAGGATAATTATGGGAGGATAATAGTGGATTAGTCCTGGGGGGAATTGCTTTTCCACCATGAGTAGCAAAAAGGGATCCATTCATCTATTATCCTCCTCTCTTGTTTTTTACCAATATTCGGAAACCTAAGTTATTATATTATCATTAAAGCCATATTGATACAAAAGCCATACAAGTATAAGTTCATAAACAACGGGTAGATTAGTTTTAAACATGGTTATTTGGTAACCAGAGTTAAGTATTGTTTATCTAAGACCGATAAATTATAATAAAATATGAATTGCTTAAATAGCAATTCTGTTAACAGAGGTGTTGCTATGATCATCGGATTCGGCTTCGGTAGCCCGTTAACAGCTTTGCTCATGCTTGTTGTTACAGGATTTTTATCGTATTATTTTTTCAAAGCCCTTAAAAGATTACGCTATGGACGTGAAGAATACCCCCCGTATTATTTGGAGGATAAAGAAGAACTGAAAAGGAGAAAAAG
>JAAYII010000270.1 GCA_012523535.1 Peptococcaceae bacterium | reverse complement strand
TTAAGCATAAGCAAAACCTCCTGTAAATGATTGTGGGTTTATTTACTCGGTAGGTTTTCGCTTATGCTCTATTTTTTTCCTGCTGCTTACCCCAACATTTATTATAGAACCAAAAAAAATAACAAATACTTAAAGAGCGTAGTTTAATAACTACGCTCTTTTATTGTTCATATCAGAATCGAGTTTTAAGTATATCCTACCCCCTAAGCTAATCCTAAGGAATGATTAAAGCAATCAATTGCCTTGTTGGGCCGAGAAAGATGCTCATATATATTACCCAGCAGTATCCATGCATCAGAATTTTGGCTTTCGATTGCCAGTAATTTCTCTAAATATATTTTGGCTTCTTCCCATAAACCTTTTTCAACGAGACAAGAAGCCAGATTATATAGTACAATTGTATCGCTAGGGTCTATTTTTAAAGCTTCTTTATAGTATTCGATAGCTTTGCGGGTACGGTGCAGCTTATGACAAACCATACCTAAATTGTTATAAAGCAAAGGATCGTTGGCATTAAGAGTTAGCGCTTTCTTCAGGAGCTTGTAAGCCTGTTCATTATTGCCTAACTTGTGATAAATTCCGGCCAGATTATTTAAAGCATCATAATCATCCGGGTTTTTATTCAATACCTTCAGTAAAATCTTTTTTGCTTTTCTCAATTTCCCCAAAATGGCATAACAATAAGCTAATCTTGAATACAAATGATATTGACCGCCATATTTAATGGCTTTTTTGAAACAAGTAACAGCTTCGGAAATCTGAAGAAGTTTGAGTAGCATTTCAGCTTTCATTTCCCAATATTCAGCGTTAAATGGTTTTAATTGGCAGCAACCACTGAAACAATTTAAAGCTTCTGCATATTCGCCATAAAATAGAAATATACTGCCCAAGCGATATATTAATTCTGCATTTCGAGGTGATGATCGTACTGACTTGTTGAGGACAGTCACTGCCTGCTGCCAATCGCCCATTTCCAAATAACAATCTGCTTGCAAGTTCCAATATTCAATATTATTAGGTTGGTAATAAAGGGCTTGATTTAGATTATCTATTGCTTCTTGAAGCAACTCCAATCCATGACAGCAGCGAGCGATTAAAAAATGAATTTTTCCTTTTAGCGACTGTTCATCACAACACAGCAAAGCAGCTTTTAAATAGTTTCTGGCTTCAGTAAAGGCCTGTAAATCTATTAATTTTTCAACAGCCGCTAAATCGATGTTATTGGGTAAGGTATCTTCCAAATAGCTGAGCAAGTTAGCTATGACTGTCTGATCTTGTGCATTTTCCGTAATCTTTCCTTTTATCGAATCCTTTATTATAATTGAACTATTTTGAGACAAGGATTTTATTTGAAGATTCATATTATCACCTCATATTACAAACATTTAGAAAAATGATTCTTTATTCAGGAAATAATTACCTTCTTTACAAGGAATTAATCGTTCCAAAAATAACGATAAATAAATTATTAATACAAAAAATAATACCAATATTACATTATTAATCCAAAAAATTATGTATAATAGAAGATAACCTGTCATTAATTTTTACAGAGGTTATAAAAAGTTGAGAAATTGTGGAAAAAAATCTGGATTTATTTTATTACTAATAGTTCTATTTCTTACTGCAACTGGTTGCGAGATTTCCATGCCTTTTGCGAAAAAAAATACTTCAGAGCAGATCTCCAACCTTTCAGCCAGTTCTGTATTTTTAGATAACAGCGAAATTCGGTCGCAAACAATATCTTTGCTAAATAGAGCAAAAAAAGCAATTTACATAGAGCTTTCTGCTTTAGATGATCCAGAAATTATTGACCTGATAATAAAACGCTCCCACGAAGGTGTTGAAATTAAAATTTTACTAGATCAATGGCAAAGAGAGAATGCTCAAACTGTAAAAAAATTAAAGAATCAAAACATTTCTGTTCAATATTACCCAGCCCAAAAAGGCCAGTACCATAGACTCCGCTATATGGTTATTGATTACCAAGTAGCAATGTTTTATGGCCAAGATTGGTTGCAAAAATATGCAAACACTCGCAGCATTGCCATAAGACTAACCGGGGATACTGCTTGGAATTTAGCGAAATCTTTTACTAAGGACTGGGAATATACAACTACCTTAACCCTAGAATTGCCTGATTCGATCGACCTGCCAGAAGATAACATTACTTTTGCTCTTAATGGGAACGTTAAACAACAAATATTATATGCTATTAAACAGGCGACTACTGAGATCTGTGCTGAAGTTGAACAAATTAGTGAAACTGAAACTGTTGAGGCTTTGATTGCCGCCAAACAAAGGGGCTGTAAGGTCAGGCTAATCCTTAGCCCTTCCTGCGCTGAAGCTACACCAAATACCATAAAAGCTTTTAAAGAAGCCCAAATTGAAGTACGATATTATGATCCTGCCGACACGGAAAAAATAAATTTTAATATTGGTATATTTGATAATAAAACGCTAATTATTTCAAGCTCTTCTTGGAGCTATAGAACTTTCGTTATTAATCATGAAGGCTCCCTTTCCATCCCTTCCCCCCAGGTTGTAAACAAAATATATTCAGTTTTTGAACGGGATTGGCAAAATAGCTCACCAGCATAAAATTCAATCAAAGAAATCTCATTAAAATAAAAAATTATATAGCCGGGAAAAACATCCCGACTTAGTTTTATGCTCATAAAAAAGGTCGAGTGACAAGGCACTCTACCTTTTCAGCTATGCCGTGTTAGATATCCGGTTTTCTGACCCTGCCTACGCAAGGTGGGCACCTGGAGATATCTTTCCACCTACTTTTTTTCAAAAGCCTGATGTACTAAATATCTCACTTCCGGTTCCCGTTCAGAACATAGGATCAAAACCAAAAGAATCTTCACAAACAAAGCAGAAATCTTGTTATTATTATATCATTTATTTATAAAAATTTCTCATTAATTATTAAATTTTCAATAATTGTCTCCGACTTGATCTTCCAATACGGCCAACCTGTCTAAGATAGCTGAGATAGCCATTTCTTGAGTTCTGACTCTTAATCTTAATTGTTCAATAGATGCCTGCATATTTTTTTGTTGCTTAATTAACAAATCGATATCTGATTCTTCTTGACTGATAAGTGCCTTTTTCAACGAGTTATTATCAGAATGGTGTTTATTATTATTATTGTTGTTGTTTAAAAGATATTTAAATTTACCGTATCTAGTATTTCTTCCAGGTGAAACCTGAATTATTCCA
>JAAYII010000404.1 GCA_012523535.1 Peptococcaceae bacterium | reverse complement strand
GTCGCGGTATTTTTCAGGTTCTTTTTGCGCCGCCCGTAAAGTGGCCGTATCGACGATGTTAAACTGGACTTCCATACCGCCGTTCTCAAAATAGGTCTTGGTCATGTCACGTAATTTATTAACCCCTTCCTGGTTGCTTAAAGCAGTGGGATGGATTCTCATATTCAAAGCTATCCCACCCAGGAAACGGTGATGATCGAAACATAAAGTGGACTGGAAGATACTGACCGGACCGTATTTGTCCCTCCCTTGGGCCGGGGACATGGCGTCGGCGATAGGTTCTCCGGTTTTGCGGCCGTCAGGGGTAGCCCAGGTGAGACGTCCTTGGGCAATATGGTCGGCAGCACCATAGAGACCGCATTTATATTTTTTGGAACGCTCGCTGTAGAGTTCCTGGCAGCATTCATAATAGAGATTTACACACCATTTGAGTTCTTCGTCCACATAAGGATCATTGTTGCCGTAGTGGGGAACTTCGTTCAGAATGCGCTGGCGCAGGGGTTCATAGCCTTCCCAGTTGGCCATGACGGCGTCATATAGTTCTTTGGTGGTGCAAAGTTTCTTATCGAAGCACATGTATTTGATGGTGGAGAGAGAGTCGGCAAGAGTGGCTAAACCTGTAGCCGTACCTCCGTAGGAGTTGTATTTGGCACCGCCCCAAACCACGTCTTTGCCTTTTTCCATGCACCCTTCAATGGACATGGAAAGAATGGCCTGCGGGGCATAATATTGGGCCACATATTCGGCGTAGTTGTTGGTGGAGATAAACATTTTCATGATATGATGGCCCATTTTTCTAACCGCTTCCCTTACCTCTTCTATGGAGTTCATTTCATACAGGTAACCGGTTTGGACACTGGCCTGTTCACCGTTAAAGGGGTTAATACCGTTATTGATAGCCATGTTGAAAATCGTTCCCCAGAGGACGGAAGCGTGGGGAGGGAAGCAACCGTTGGGGGCCGGGTAATCGTTGCCGCAGCCTACTATTTCCTGGCAACCGATAATTCCGTAGTCCCGGGCATCCCGTAAGGAGAAGCCCAGTTCTTTCATCAGAGCGGGTATAATGACTTCATCGTTCTGGTAGAGCGGCAGGCCGCCGACAGTTTTGGAGGTTTCGATGGCGCATTGCCAGAGTTTGTCCGGGGAGTTCTTGTGGAAGCGGACTGAAATGGTGGGATCATGCAGTTTTAAACGGGCAATGGTTTCCAGAACCATATAAGTAACGGGATTGGTGGCGTCTTCGCCGGTATCGGGGTCAACGCCGCCGATGGTGGTATGCTGGTAAGTGTTGCCTATGCCGGTGGTGTCCACCAGTTTAGGAGGAGCTGCTCCGTAGAAACAGTTGAGCTTGAGGAAGAAGGCATCGACTATTTCCTGGGCTTCATCCATGGTAATGGTACCCTCTTGAAGTTCCTTTTCCAGGTAAGGCCAGACATATTGGTCAAACCTGCCTAGGGCGGGGGAAGGGAAAAGAGATTCATTTTGCAGCATAACCTGGTACATCATAATGCCTTGAACGGCTTCCCAGAAGTTTCTGGCCGGGTTTTCCACCAGATTGGCCAGTCCGTCGGCCATTTTTTCCAGTTCGGCTTTGCGTTTGGG
>JAAYII010000269.1 GCA_012523535.1 Peptococcaceae bacterium | reverse complement strand
TCATAATTAGCGTAGAGATTCAACGGTCAAATGTTCTTGACAAAACAGTGTCTTTGTATTTAAAGTGATATTTGTGGCTTATTATATCAAGTTTTTTTTGTGTTAATTACTTAAATAATCAATATTAGAATTCGGGGATTAGACATTGTTAAAATTAGAAGCAAAAGAATTGCCCAAATATAAAAGAATAATAAAAAAGTATTTCTTGGAATTACTAGGCCTCTTCTTAATGGGTTTAGGAATAAGTCTTATTACCAAATCGGATTTGGGAACTTCTCCTATTTCGGGAGTTCCCTTGGTGCTTAGTTATATTTTCCCCTTAACTTTTGGCCAGTTTACTTTTATCATGGGTGTAGTTTTTGTTGTTCTGCAAAAAATGATCTTGGGGAAAGAATTTCCCAATGTTCAATTTCTTCAAGTTTTTGTAGTGTTTATACTCGGTTTTTCAGTCGATTTAGGAATGCTTATTTTTTCTCATCTTAATTTTGATTTTTATTGGGAAAAAGTTATCGGCATAGTTTTAGGTTGCATGCTTCTGGCCTGGGGAGTGTATTTTCAAGTCTGCGCCAATGTAATTATAAACTCCGGAGAAGGTATTGTACGAGCTTTGGCCATTAAAACACATCTTGAATTCGGTACTATGAAAATAATTTTTGACTGTACTTATTCCTGTTTAGCTTTAATCATGTCGCTTGCGGCTTTCGGCACAGTTAGGGGTTTACGGGAAGGAACGGTAATTTCTGCCGTATTGGTAGGTTTTATAGTAAAATTGACGGATCGAATTCTAACCAGGTTGAATCTAGCTCATTACCTAAAGGACTAAGAACACTGATAATTGCTGATCTGCAAAATATTAACATTGAATCATGTCATATTTTATAGGATAATGCTAAAGGATTAATTATACTTTGCAAGAGAGCAAATCTTCAGAAAAGATCAGTTGAAAGGCTCCACAAGATTTGTGACAATAACACAACTTGTGGGCCTTTTAATTGCCTGAAAGTTGTACGGAAAACAATACACTTGTCTGGATAAACATACAGTTGAGTGTATTCATTATTATTTTCAATTAAATCTTTTCTTGGCAGAAAAAAAGATTAGCCGGCTTATTATCATTGATTTATGCTGAGAAAAATAAAAATGATGAAGAAAAAATAAATGTGGCACAAAACTTGCACTAAATACTAGATGCGATAATTTTTGAAATGGACCCTGCAAAATGCTACGTAAATGTAGGAGGTGGAAGAGAAATGTCACCCGATATACCAACCAGAGAAATATATTGGAACATTGACATGCCACACTGGCTTTTCTTATTCTTTGCCGCTGCTGTGATAATCTGTGTTTACGGTTTTTATAGAAGATATAAGCTCTGGAAAATGGTGCATAAGGAGAATCGTTTAAAATATTTATGGCAGGGTATTAAAGATATTTTGTCTTATGGATTTGCCCATAAGCGCATTTTAAGGGAACCTTATCCAGGTCTTGCACATTTCTTTGTTTTCTGGGGATTTGTATTTCTTGTCTTTGCGACCTTAGTGGTGATGATCCAGGCTGATTTTGGGCTTAAGATTTTTCAAGGAGATTTGTATTTATTTATTAAAGTAACTGCCAACGCCTTTGGCTTTGCAGCTTTGCTTGCAATTTTGGCGGCCATGTTCCGCCGTTATGTTTTGAAGCCCGCTCATATGGAAAGTAAGCCGGATGATACAATTTCATTAATTCTTATTTTAGTCATTTTAGTCACAGGATTTGTAATTGAAGGATTGCGAATGGCTGCGATTCCCGATCCTTGGGAGGCCTATGGTTTTGTTGGTGCCTGGTTGGCAGTTCCGCTTCGCTTGTTATCTTTCGATACTTTATTATTGCTTCATTAAATTCTATGGTGGTTCCATATGGCCATCTCCATGGTTGCAATTGCTTACGTGCCTTATTCCAAGCTTATTCATATTCCTTTGGGCTTTGTAAATATTTTGCTGCGCAAGCGGGGACCGGTTGGTGTACCGTCAACAATTGATTTCGAGGATGAATCCCTGGAATCTTATGGAAAAAACCAATTGAAGGAACTGTCCTGGAAAGAATTGTTTGATACTGATGCTTGCATGAGATGCGGACGTTGTGTGAGAAGCTGTCCGGCCAATTTAAGCGGCAAGAGTTTGAATCCCAAACAGATAATTCAAAATATCCGTACCTTAATGGAAGATAAAGAAAAATCACCTGAGGCTGAGCAACCGCTAATCGGCAAAGCCGCAACGGAAGATGATATTTGGGCCTGCACCACTTGCCGTTCTTGTGAACAACAATGCCCTGTGTTTATTGATCATATCGATAAAATAATTGAGATGCGCCGTTATTTGACTCTAATGGAAAGCAAGTTTCCCCATGAGGCACAATGCATGTTCAGAAGTCTGGAGACTAACTCCAATCCTTGGGGTATAGGCTGGAACACGCGTCATGATTTCCTGCAAAGTTGCGGAGTTAAAACAATCGAAGAAAACCCTCAAGCCGAGTACCTGTATTTCCCGGGTTGTTATGGTTGCTATGATACACGTAACCAAAAAGTATCAGCAGCTTTGGTAAAATTGCTGCAGGCGGCAGGTATTGATTTTGTTACTTTAGGCAATAACGAGAAATGTTGTGGTGATCCCGCTCGCAGGTTAGGCAACGAGTATTTGTTTGTAACCCAGGCTACAGAAAACATCGAAATAATGAAGAAACATGGAGTAAAAAAGATAATCACCCAATGCCCGCACTGTTATAACACTTTCAAAAATGAGTATCCGGCTTTGGGCGGTGACTTTGAAGTGATACACCACACTGAATTGTTGGCATCTCTGGTTATGTCCGGTAAACTGCAGATTAAGAATAAATTTGACCAGACCATCACTTATCACGATTCTTGTTATTTGGGAAGATATCATCAGATTTACAAACAGCCGCGTAACTTGCTGAAAGCAGCGGGATTCAAATTAAAAGAAATGAAGCATACCCGCAAAAAGAGCCTATGCTGTGGAGCCGGTGGAGGAAGAATGTGGCTGGAAGAAAACCATGGTGAACGGATTAATGAGATGCGTACTAAAGAGGCATTGGCTATCCATCCGGATTTAATCGGAACAGCATGTCCGTACTGTTTAACCATGCTGGATGACGGTGTAGCTGCTTGCAAAGCCAGGAAAAAAGTGAAAGTATTGGATATTGCGGAAATTTTGGCCGAAGCCATATAAAGAAAAAAAAGGGACGTTCTAACGTCCCTTTTTTAAGCAACTTTTTAACTTTCGGCCAGAATAGTGTCTACGGCTTCCAAAGCCCAAGTTAAGGCGCGTCCATGGC
>JAAYII010000268.1 GCA_012523535.1 Peptococcaceae bacterium | reverse complement strand
GTATCATATAAGCTCGTCGAGGAGCAATAGTAAAGGTTGTCATGCCCGAACCATGATTAAGGGTATCGATATAAATGCCTTCTTTTATTCCGTCCAGTAGTTCTTCTTTAGACTGAGATCCCTTGTCAATATAAGTTGTGGTCATGCGCACAATAGGCTCATACTCAAAATTAAGTGCCCGGGCGTTACCGGTAGGAGTTTCTTCTAACAAAGCTGCGGTTGAGGAACTGTGTAACCGACCGGTTAAGATACCATCTTTGATTAAATAATTAATTTTGGCTTTGCAGCCTTCGTCATCAAAGGGAACATAACCCGCCCCTTCAATTAAACCGCTGTCAATAATATTAAGCATTTCTGACCCCACTTTTTTGCCGACAGGCCATTCATTTTTCATAGTCTCATCTCCGACCATAAAATCGGCCTCACTTTTGTGACCAAAACTTTCATGGGCAAAGACACCGGTGGCAAGAGGCGAAAATAGACAGGTATAAGTCCCCGGAACAACAGGAACTGCCTTCTGACAATAAGCCAAGTCTTTCTGCAGGGTTTGATATATTTTATCCTGGTGACCGTAAAGTTCATCGAACGTAATAGCATAGATATCTTCCGATCCTTGAAAGGGTATATTATTCTCTTGTAGCTTGTAACGAAAAGCCAAACAACAGCTCTGGCTATCGAAAGTAACATCTGTACCGATACTGGAAATTATCCGTTTGGTAACGTATTTGTCTATATAATACATCCTGGACAATTTGATCTTTTGGCACTGTTTAAATATTGGAACGTAGGAATT
This sequence comes from Peptococcaceae bacterium, assembly GCA_012523535.1. Classification (GTDB taxonomy): domain Bacteria; phylum Bacillota; class Desulfitobacteriia; order Desulfitobacteriales; family Syntrophobotulaceae; genus JAAYMU01. The sequence goes on along the minus strand of JAAYII010000268.1, from coordinate 4,736 downwards.
GAGAACATCAAGCTTAAGTCGGTCACCAACGGTTGCTATATTGTTTTTGTCTGAGTATTTCAGACAACGTTCTTTATTAATTTCCAGCTTTTGAACGATGGGATGCCGTTTAATATTGGGATTGGGAGAAGCCAGCCCTGCCAGACGATCTATTTCCGTCTGTAAATTATTTAAATCGGTAGTAGCACAATAATACCAGCGCTTGCCGTCAAAAATACGGATCATTGCCCCTTCGTCCGTCCTGGTTTTATTCTGTTTAAGTTCGAAATTCTCCAGAGTAATATTAGTACGATTTATTTTTTCAATCCGTACATCCGTATAAAGATCCTTAGGAAAACAATACATTTATTATTCCTCCGTTTTAATATGAATTCAGTCTTAACAAGTGAAAACTTACTCCAATACCGATAACAATCAGCAATAGGGTTAAATAAATTTTATCCACTACAATTATAGAAATAACCATTGTGCCCCATAAAAAAACAAGTATTTTAGTTCGGATTGATTTCTTAATTGCCTTATGCTTTGTGTAATTATAAATATAAGGGCCAAGAAGATGATGGTTGATCAACCAATTATATAAACGTTGTGAGCTTCGCAAGTAACAAAAAGAAGCCAATAATAAAAATGGTGTTGTGGGCAAGACAGGAATAAATATTCCTAAAGCCCCCAGAAAAAGTGCCAGGGAACCGGCAGCAATCAAAAGGTATTTAATTATCGGAGATCTCATAATCTCCCCCCTGGACTTACCTTTGTATTAACTGCTGACGCTGGTTTTTATGAGCTAAATAGCGTTTTTCCCCTTCCTTGAACAAGCGCAATTCTTCTTCGGTTTGAATATCCAAAGAAGGGACTTCCTGCGGTTTGCCATGTTCATCTAGGGCAACTAAGGTAAAATAAGCGGTTAAAGCAATTTTAGGCGGCTCGTCTTTCTTGAGATCTGCTACGGTTACTGTGACTAAAACATCCATGGAACTTCTGCCTACAAAAGTTAATTTGCCGTAGCAAGTAACGACATCGCCTATATGACAAGGATGAAGAAACCTTAATTCATCTACTCTAGCGGTTACCACATTGCAACGGGCATGGCGTCTGGCCACCACTGCGGCAGTACTGTCCATAAGTTTCATGATTTCACCGCCATGAACGTTGCCGGAAGTATTGGCATGCTGAGGCAACATAACACTGGACATAACTACTTGCGAATCGGAAACTTTTTTGCTGACCATGTTAGATACCCCTTTTTTTAATTGCATTGCTGTTTTGAATTGCGGCTGTTGGCTATAAAAGTTATGCTTGAGCCGGCAAGAATAAAAATGATTCCGGCTAAAGTATTGAGTTTAATTGATTCCTGGATCAAAAAGTAAGCCAAGACCGGAGCCAAAGCAGGTTTTATAAAGAATACAACTGAAGCCGTTACGGCCGATGTCTTTTCCATGGCTAGAAAGTAGCACGTATAACCCAAACCGGTTACAAAAATACTGATATAAATTACATAAGGCAAAGTCTGCCAGGTAATCCCTTGCCAAAGTGGCACTTCAGCGAAAATATCCAAGCCGATGGTTTGCAGTTTATTCGCTACAATATTTATATGGGACAGGAGAATTAAAATAAGCATCTCCAGACTGCCAAACAAAAAACTGTAAGCCGTGGTCACAAGCCCTCCAAATTGTTTGCTTCTCGATTTACCGATAACACTGTATAAAGCAAATGTTACGGCCGCAATTATAATAAAAAAGATTCCTATTGGCCGGTTATCACCGGCTTCAAATTGAAAAGGATTAAGAATAAAAGTCATACCTACCATGCATACAATTAAGGAAATGATATTGAGTTTGGTTACTTTTTCATTAAGGATGAAAAAGGCCAAAGGGACAACAAACACAGGGTTACAGCTAAATAAAATAGCAACTATAGATGCTTGGCAGTACAAGATAGACAACTGGAAAAATGTCATGCTGACAACTACGCAAATAAAACCAGTAAGAACAAAAAATTTTATGTCACCGGAATTGAGGAACTTATTTCTGCTATGAAGATTTTTGTGGGCTAGTGGTAATAGGATTAAAGCACCAACAAAAAAACGGCCGAAAGTTAATTGGACTGGATTGAAATCAGGCGCTACCATTTTTAAAGCAATTTCCATGGAACTAAACAGAACAGCTGTAACGATAATATAAATGTAACCCTTTTTCATTATTTACTCCAAATCTTGATATTATTTATAAGTGCTTATATATATTTATCATACCACAACATTTCACTGTAATAACATTTACTTGTATCTCGACATAAATATACTATTTTGCATATCTGGATTGTCCTGGAAAATTTTAAAATAAAAGCTATAATAGATTTGGATAGCTTATAATTAGGAAGGTGGAAATCAATGAATCAAACTATTGAAACCATTTTAAAAAGAAAAGGAGTAAAAAAATATACAGATCAACAAGTAAGCGACAGTGACTTACAAGTTATCCTGGAAGCCGGTATTGCCGCACCTTCAGGACGCAATTTGCAAGCCAGACATTTTACCGTAGTTCAGAACAAAGAATTGCTCAAAGAAATCAACGATGGCGTTCATACTTTAATGAATGCGGCACCTGATTATGTTCCTTTATACGGCGCACCAACGTTGATAATTGCCTCCGCACCAGTCGATATTCCCCATGCCGATATGGACTGTGCCGTTGCAATAGAAAATATGCTTATTGCAGCAACCTCTTTAGGGCTTGGCTCGCGTTTTATTGTAACTCCGACCAGATATATAGAAAGCAATCCCCAAGTGAAAAAAGTATTGGGGATACCCGAAGGCTATAGAAGTGTGGCTTGTATGATTTTAGGCTATGATGCTGATCCTTCCCAGCCGCCGGTAGAGAGAAACAAAAACGTTGTTAATTTTGTTAAATAGATTATAAAAATAAAAATATCTAATTTCTGGATTGATTCAATAAACTAATTGCTTATGGCTGACAGGTTCAAAGCAAAATCCTGTCAGCCTTAAATTTTCCATAATATCTAGATTTTTACTCAGTTAAGAATAAAGGGCAATTCTTTACATAAAATAAAACTTAGGCAATAGCACCTATACTCTAGCGACCAAAGGAGATTATTGATGAAAATCTTATTTGTCTATCCGGAAATACCCATTACCTATTGGGGATTTCAATATGCTTTAAAGTTTGTGGCCAAAAAAGCGGCCTATCCACCGCTGGGGCTTCTTACTGTGGCGGCTTTATTTCCTGAGTATTATGAAAAGCGCCTGATTGATATGAATGTAACCCGATTAAAAGACAAAGATATATTGTGGGCCGATTATGTGTTAATCAGCGCCATGGCTGTTCAACGACAATCCGTTCGGACAGTCATCGACCGCTGCCATAAACTTGGTCGTCAAGTGATTGCCGGAGGTCCTCTTTTTACGTCGGAATATGAAGAATTTGACGATGTGGATTATCTTTTACTTAATGAGGGCGAACTTACTATACCGGTTTTTTTACGTGATTTGGAAAAGGGGCAGGCCAAACATATTTACAGCACACAAGAATGGGCTGATTTACGGTCAACACCGATACCGTTATGGAATCTTATCGATTTCCGCAAATACGCCACAATGAACATCCAGTATTCACGCGGCTGTCCTTTTAACTGTGAATTTTGCAGCATAACAACTCTCTATGGACATATACCCCGGACCAAAGATTCTGTTCAACTGCTTAAGGAACTTGACTCTTTGTATAACGCCGGCTGGCGAGGGGGGGTATTCCTGGTTGATGATAATTTTATCGGCAATAAGAAAAAGTTAAAGCAAGATGTTTTACCTGCTCTTATTGCTTGGATGAAAGACAAAAAATATCCCTTTTACTTTTTTACGGAAGCTTCAATTAACTTGGCCGATGACGAAGAATTAATGCAGATGATGGTAAAAGCCGGGTTTAATACCGTTTTTATTGGGATTGAAACAACTAACGAGGAAAGCTTGCTGGAATGCAATAAACTACAGAATAAAAACCGTGACCTTATTAAATGTGTTAAAAAGATCCATAGTTTCGGGCTGCAGGTTCAGGGAGGATTTATTGTCGGCTTTGACCATGATAATGCCACTATTTTTGAAAAAATGATTCACTTTATCCAGGAAAGCGGAATTGTTACAGCCATGGTCGGATTATTAAACGCCCCCAAAGGAACAAAGCTATATCGACGTCTGGCTGCAGAGGGGCGTCTGATTGAAAGCTTTTCGGGGAACAATACTGACTTTTCCATCAACTTTATTCCTAAAATGGATAAAAATTTGCTGTTTAAGGGATATCAACAGATCGTACAAACAATTTATTCCCCGCCCAAATATTACGAACGGGTATTCAAGTTCTTAAATGAATATAAACCGGCAGAGTTTATGGCTACAAAAAAACTAAGATTTTGTCACCTCAAAGCCCTGTTAAAATCAATTATCCATTTAGGCTTACTGGGACCGGAAAGGTTTTATTTCTGGAAATTAATCCTGTGGTCCTTGTTTAAACGCCCTAAACTATTCCCCTTAGCCGTAACCTTATCGATTTACGGGTTTCATTTTAGAAAAATTTTTGATAAAACTTAAATCTAATAATAAGGCTCCCTGCTTTCAGGGAGCCTTCTATTCCATTAGTAAGCCAAAATGCGCTGGTCTAAAGCTTTAAGCTGATCTTTCATTTCTTGCGGCAGGCGGTCAAATTTTTGGAAATACTGCTTAATGGAAG
>JAAYII010000267.1 GCA_012523535.1 Peptococcaceae bacterium | reverse complement strand
CTTATGGAAGCTGAAAAAAGCGGACGAAATTTAATGACAGAAAAATATGCCAGAATGATGGCTTCCACCCATCCTGAAGAATACGTAAAAATTATGGATCATCTTCCGCCTTTGAACCCTGAAATTCCTGAACTTATTGAAAAAATTATTAAAATTGTGCTGAATTGGGAAGAGGAATTGGCAGCACAGTACCCGTTTGTATGCCAAAGAGGCAGACCTATTCACAGTTATGAGGACAATGAATTTGTTACTTCGTTGGAAACTTATCTCCGTGGGGAATTATCAACCTTTTCTTTAAAAACTTTAAAGTCTTATTTGGAAGACGTTTTACAATACCTTGCCGAGAATAAAAACATGTCCAAAGTAATTCTTGAAGAAACAGTTAAAAGATATGGATTCGACTCGTTGGAGGAAGCAAACGAAAAAATTAAATCATCAAGGTTGAATCAACAGTTAAGATGAGAAAGAGGCTGAAAATCAAATGGACGAATTAAGGGCTCTTCAGGATAAAATTGCAGAACTCCATAAACAAGGACGAATTCAAGAAATCAAACCTTTGTGGGAGCAAGCAGTGGCCTTGGCCCGCCAAACATCAGGGCCAAAAAGCATAGCTTACGCCGTAACACTAAATGACTTAGCAAGCTTTTGCCGTGAAATAGGAGAATTTGAGCAAGCTGAATCTTCCTACCTGGAGGCCGCGGAAATTATAGCCGAAGCCGAAGGTAAAAACAGCGCCAATTATGCCACAACTATAAATAATTTAGCAGGTCTTTACCGTTTAAAAAAAGATTTTTCTAGAGCGATATCTTATTTTAAAGAGGCTCTGGCAATTTATGAGGCTACTCTAGGTAAAGATCATTTTTTATATGCCAGCGGTTTAAATAATCTTGGATTGGTTTATCAAGACCTCGGGGAATATCAAAAGGCAGCGGATTTGCATCAGCAGGCTCTAAATATTATTCGCAACTTAGATAATCCACTGGCCTATGCTACAACTCTTAACAACTTGGCCGGACCTTACCGTTTTCTAGGCAAAAGCGGGAAAGCCACGGTTTGCCTGCAAGAAGCCCTTAAAATATACGCCGAAATTGTAGGCAAGGAACATCCTTTGTATGCTTCAGCTCTTAATAATCTAGCCGCTCATTTTTATTTAAAGGGTAATTATGAATTAGCTAAAACTCATTACTTGCAAGCTTTAGATATTTTTGTCAAAACCTACGGTCCAAATGCCCGTCGGTCGATATCAATAATGGCTAACCTGGAAAGAATCGAGAAAAAAATAGGGAGTGATCAGAATTAAAGGATTGGAATTATCCGAAGCCTATTTTTATAAATATGGTTTACCCATGATTGAGACTCAATTCCCCGAATACCAAAATAGAATTGCGGCCGGTTTGGTCGGTGACGGTTCGGAGTGCTTTGGTTTTGACGATGAACTTTCTCGAGACCATGACTGGGGTCCGGCTTTCTGTCTATGGCTGACTGAACAAGATTTTGAAGCTATCGGGTTAGAACTTCAAAAAGCTTATGACAGCCTGCCGAAAAGCTTTGCAGGATTCCCGGCCAGAATTGAGAGTAAGTGGGGAAATGGACGTATAGGAGTTCTGGAAATAAAACAGTTTTATAAACGCTTTATAGGTTTTGATCACCCTCCTAGTACATTGGCTGAGTGGCGGGTAATACCTGAGGAATATCTCGCTGTAGCCACAAATGGCAAAGTATTTCAAGACCCTTATGGGGAGTTTAGTTCATTTCGGGCAAAACTCAAGGCTTTTTATCCGGAAGATATTCGCTTAAAAAAAATCGCCGCCCGCTGCATGACTATGGCCCAAGCCGGTCAGTACAATTTCCCACGCTGTTGGAAACGAGGAGAACAGGTAGCCGCTCAATACGCTGAAACCCAATTTATTAGCGCAACAATATCTTTGGTTTTTTTGCTGAATCGTCAGTACAAACCATTCTACAAATGGATGCATAGAGCTCTTAAAAATCAACCTATTTTGGGGGAACCAATTTATCAACTTATCTCCAACTTGGTCTCTTTTCCCGAACAAGAAAACAAAGAAGCAATACTGGACAAAAAAATCGATTTAATTGAAACCATATGCCAACATGTTATAAAAGAATTGCAACTGCAAGGATTAAGTGAGTCCTCCAGTGACTTTTTACTGGATCACGGCCCTGTGATTCAGACCAAAATCCAAGATCCAAAAATCAGGGCTTTAAATGTTTGGGTGGAATAAAATTCATTGTCTGTTTAAAATTAATTTTTTCACAAAAGAATAAATAAACGTTGCTTTGTGAACGATAATCATGTAATATCACATTATAGTAAATTTTGGAGAGAAGGAGGAGCATTATGATAGACATCACTGAAACAGCTGCCCAAAAAGTCAAAGAAATCATGGCTGATAATAATAAAGAAAACTCTTATTTAAGAGTTTACGTAGCCGGAGTTGGCTGCAGCGGTCCAAACTTTGGTATGGCTCTGGATGAGTCAAAGACAACTGATGATAATGTCATAGAGGCTCACGGGGTTACAATTGTAGCCGATAAAAAGTTTGCCTATTATTTGGAAGATGCAGTCATTGATTATGTCGAATCCGAGCATGGCAGCGGATTTGAAATTAAAACATCTTTTCAATCAGATTGCGGTTCATGCTGTTCCGGTTGCCGCGGCTAATTAATCCGGTGACACTAATTAGGCTAGAGAGTTCTTGGAATTCTCTAGCCTATTTTATTTAAACACCTAAGATGAGCCGATTAAACTTGCTAGCTGTAAAAAAGAATATTTCACGGACATCCTTTGTTCTTAATACTATAATAAGGGGTGTCAAAATGCTGGTGAAATTTGATTCCTTTACTAAAGACGATTTATGTTTGTTTCTTAATGAGACTATGGCCAAGATTATTAAAATTTTGAACAAAGAAACGGCAAACTCAAATCATTTGATTTAAACTTTAATTTTGAAAAATCCAAATACACTCTTACTGATAAAGACATAGCCTCATTTAGAAAGAGGTTCCAAGCATAAATAAAATTAAAAGTTTTTAAATTGCTCTTACAAATTGCTCTTAATAAACCAGGATCTTTCCTTAATTGGGTATAGGTCCTATATTTTTTGCAGGTAATTGATTCTTGAAAACAATTACCTTTCTTCCATTCTTATATATTTCTTGTCTTCCAAAAGACTTAAATAAGCCGGCCTAATGATTTTGTCAGCATTAATCAGTTCTTCCAAACGATGGGCACTCCAACCTACAATCCTTGCCATTGCAAACAGCGGAGTGTATAGCTCCAAAGGAATATCCAGCATACTGTAAACAAAACCGCTATAAAAGTCTACATTGGCACTAACACCTTTATAAATCTTTCTTTTCTCAGCAATTACTTCGGGGGCAATTCTTTCAACCATAGAATACAATTCAAAATCGCTTTTTCTTCCTCTATCATTAGCCAGTTTCTCTACAAAACTTTTGAATATCTGGGCCCTAGGGTCAGAAATGGAATATACTGCATGTCCAATACCATAAATTAACCCTCGGCGATCAAAGGCTTCTTTATTTAGAATCTTCAACAAATAGTTTCTCACTTCACTTTCATCCTTGAGATCTTTAACATGGGCTTTGATATCGGCCATCATTTCAACAACCTTAATATTGGCTCCGCCATGTTTGGGACCTTTTAAGGACGATAAGGCTGCAGCGACCACTGAATAGGTATCTGAACCTGAAGAAGAAACCACTCTGGTTGTAAATGTGGAGTTATTTCCCCCGCCATGTTCCATATGTAGCACTAAAGCAATGTCAAGAACTCTTGCTTCCAACTCGGAAAATTTTTTATCCGGTCTTAACATGCGGAGAATATTTTCTGCAGTCGAAAGCTGCTCATCCGGCCTATGGATAAAAAAGCTTTCGCCGCATTCATAATGATTATAGGCGTGATAACCATAAATACAAAGCATTGGGAACGTACTGATCAACATCAAACATTGCCTAAGGACGTTGTTTATTGATATATCATCAACCTGCCTGTCATAGGAAGCCAAAGTAAGAACACTTTTAGTCAAGGAGTTCATTATATCTTTGCTCGGGGCTTTCATTATCACATCGCGCACAAAATTCCTAGGCAGTTTTCGACTTTCCGCCAATACCGCCTTGAATTCCGACAATTCCTCTTCATTAGGCAATGAACCGAACAAAAGCAAATAAGTTATCTCTTCAAAGCCATAACGTTTACCGCTGACAAAACCGTTTACCAAATCTACAATATTGTATCCACGGTAAAGAAGCTTTCCCTCACAAGGAACAAGTTTTCCGTCTACCTCTTCCTGGGATTTTATTAAGGAGATATTAGTAAGCCCTGTTAATACTCCTTTTCCGCTTTTATCCCTTAAACCTCTTTTAACCCCATATAATTCATAAAGCCCCGGATCAATCTTGCCGTTTTCTTGACAAATTATACTGTATCTTTCCGTAAAATCTTCAACTAAATTTTTCGTTTTAGCTGCTATGATTTCTTTGTAATACCT
>JAAYII010000266.1 GCA_012523535.1 Peptococcaceae bacterium | reverse complement strand
GGAGAATTTGGCCTACATTTTCCCTCCACTCCTCAGGTTTTACTCCCCAGTACCAAAGTCCTTCCTTGGTGATGCCAATTGTTTCAATGTCATATTTGGCGCTGTCCAACGCCTTAAATACGTAACTTGCAGAAACAACGGACACTTCATGTTCCCCTGATTGTCCCCCAAAAATTAAGAGTACCCTGGTCTTTTTGTTCATTAAGAATAGTCTCCCTTCAATTACTACTTATAGATATGGATTAAGATTTGATATTATTCGGGTTTATTGCCTTGCTTATTCATATTAATGGTAAACCTTGATACCGAAGTTAAATACACTCCCCCGATCACTATAATTCCTCCCAATATTTGGTTCAAAGTAATTCTTTCCTGCAAAAATAAATAAGCAAACAAAAGTGTAAAAACCGGTATCAAGTTTATAAAGACCGAAGCTCTGCCCGCCCCTATTATGCCTACTCCTTTATTCCAAAAAACAAGCCCGAAAATGGCAACTCCGACGATAAAAACGAGCGCCGCTACCAAAGCAAAAGAAGCCGATTGCTGCCAGCCCGGCTGGTATTGGGCAATTCCGAAAGGCAAGAAATAAAAAAACGAGATAAGGGTCACATAGGCAGAAACATAAACTGCGGATGTGGCTTGAATTTGTTTTTTGGAATAAATGGTATATAGAGACCAACAACAAACCGCACCGATTATGAGGATATCTCCAACATTAAAGGTCAAAGACCTGACCACCTCCCAGGAACCGTCGGTGATAACCCAACCCACACCCAGGAAGGATACCAGCACTCCCAAAAGCTGATATTTGCTCATCTTTTCTTTAATGAGCAACCTGGAAAGCAAAATGGTAAATATTGGTGTGGTGGAGTTGATCAAAGATCCTTTGATGGCCGTAGTTGAAGTTAAGCCGATATATTGGAGAAAATTAAAACCAAATTGCATTAAACCTAAAAAAATAAATATGCCAATTCCTTTTATGGATATAGTTTTTCCGGTTGCAATCTTTAAGTAGAGCAGTAACAGAATGGTGCAAAAAAACATTCGAATTGTAGCTCCTACCATCGGTGGCAAGACCTGAACCACATAACGCACCGCCACCCAGTTGCCGCCCCATAGGGCAGCCGCCCCGAGCAGAAAACAATAAGCGAGCAAATCGTTTTTATCTTTTACCATCCTGCATCACCTTTTCAAAAATCTATTCACAGGAACTTGATCTGGAACAATGGCCAATAACACAACTGAACTTCGCCGATAACCTTTTCTATAGGAATACTCCCCCACTTTCTCGAATCGTTATCATCCAGGCGGTTGTCATTAAGGACAAACACATGGTTTTTAGGAACAACCACAGGGGAAAATTCCAAGGTTACCGGAGTTGACAAATCCGGTTCATAATAAGGCTTATTATTGATGTAAACATAACCGTTACGGATTTCAACCGTATCCCCGGCCAAACCGATTACTCTCTTTACTGTTGCCTTTTCAGTTGCATTCGTTTCTGTTTCTTTATATAAAGCTATAATGTCTCCCCGATCCAAAGTCCTGTTTCTCAATACTTTCGATACCAACACCCGGTAATTGGACTCCAAGGTATGCAACATACTGTGATCCTTAATTGTTACTACTCCGAATACATAAGTCTGGCTGAACCAAGATATGGCCAAAACCATTATTACTATTTCCACAAACTCCAAGAAAAATTTTGCTGTATTATTGACAATTCTTCGGTTAAAACCAGTTGTTTTTCTAGCTGGCATGGTACGACCCCTTAGGTGTCAAACTTAGGAAAATATAATTATATTCCCAAAACAATTTCACCTATCAAAGTAAGTTATTTTCTTTCAAAAAATTAGCTGCCTCAAGATGGGCACTTTTAGCATACAAATGGGAAACAGCGCCTTGAATATAAACCGCATACGGTTCACGCAACGGGCCATCGGCAGATAACTCACTTGTCGCTCCTTGAATAAATGTCCCACCGGCCATAATTACCTGATCCTTGTACCCCGGCATTTCCCCCGGTACGGGAACAACATGAGAGTCAATCGGAGATCCCTTTTGGAATCCTTGGCAAAAAGCAATCATTTTCTGTTTATCTGCAAACTTAATGGCTTGAATTATATCCGTCCTTTCATCCCAAGGCCCGGGATGCACTTCAAAACCTAGCTTGTGCCAAAAAGCTGCCGCAAATATTGCTGCTTTTAGAGCCTCACTTACAGTCAAAGGACTGAGAAAAATTCCTTGATAAAGTAACCTCAGCTGATCTAAAGTGGCCCCTACTTTAAAATCAATACCGGGAGCGGTAAAACGAGCGGCTGCTTTTTCCACAAGATCCGCCCTGCCGGCAATGTATCCACCAGTAGGAGCTATTGTTCCCCCCAAATTTTTGATCAAAGAGCCTGCCATTAAGTCTGCACCCACTTCTCCCGGTTCTTTATCCTCCACCAGCTCTCCGTAACAATTATCCACAAAAATTGCGATCCGGGGATACTTGCGCTTGGCATATGCCACAAACTCCTGGATTTGGCTTATGGACAAAGAACTTCGCCATTCATAACCTTTAGAACGTTGCAGGATAAACAGCTTAGTCCGAGGGGTCACCAATGTATCCAAGTTCTCATACTGGATGTTGTTATGCTCGTCTAAAGGCAGGATATCACAAGATACTCCAAAGTCGACCAAGCTTCCGGAAATGTTATCTTTAAGCCCGATAACTTTTTGCAAAGTATCATAAGGCTCGCCGGTCACCGAAATAAAATGATCCCCTGGTCTCAATAAGCCGAAAAGAGCCGAAGCTATGGCATGGGTTCCGGAAACAAATTGATGACGAATAATGGCTTTTTCCGTACCCATAATAGCCGCCACAATAGAATCCAATTTTTCTCTTCCGCTATCCCCCAGACCATACCCGGTAGTACCATGCAAATCATATTCCGAAACCTGGGCTACTTGAAAGGCTCGCAGTACTTTTTGGTGATTTTGTTCAAAAGTTTTATTTAGTTTACGGCATTGAGTTTCCAGCACATGTTCGGCAAAGTTAAGCGCTTCGACAATTTCAAGGTGCATAGTATAAGTCAGCAAAGGCTTATTACCTCCGTTATTTCAAGACCTTGGTCCATTTTTTCTAACTCCAAAACTATACTTTCTACAATAAAACATTTAAAGCCAATAATCAATATTTATGGTCTGATCCCGGGTCAATTATCCCCGCCCTCCAAGTCCGTTTCCAGAATAAAAATTAAATCCTCCCGGGATGGATTGGCTTGCTTATAAAGCCGGACGGCCTGTTTACGAATCGCTTTTTCGATAATATTTCTAACCATCCTGGCATTGCCTGAGTAAGGGTGTTGGACGACAGTTCTTTCCAATATTTTGCGAAAAGCGGCTTTGGATTCGGGGGTTAGTATATACTCCCTTTTTTTCAACATCAATTCGCCGATGGCCAACAATTCATCAATAGTATAGTCGGGAAAATTAATCTGGATTGGGAATCTGGACCTTAAACCCGGATTGGTTTCAATAAAACGGTCCATTTCAATTCTATAGCCGGCCAGAATCAAGATCAAATTGTCTTTATGGTCCTCCATAGCTTTAACCAGTGTATCTATAGCCTCTTTGCCGAAATCCTTCTCCCCTCCCCTGGCCAAGGAATAGGCTTCATCGATAAAAAGCACTCCGCCCAGGGCCTTTCTTACCATCTCTTTAGTCTTACTGGCCGTATGTCCTATATATTCCCCCACCAGATCCGCCCTTTCGCACTCTACAACGTGGCCTTTCTCTAATACTCCCATTTCCTTAAACAATTTGCCGATTAAACGGGCAACGGTTGTTTTTCCGGAACCAGGATTTCCTTTGAAAATCATGTGTAACACTAAAGGCTCAATGGCCAGATTTTCTTGCTCGCGTTTCTTTTGAATCTCAACAAAAGCATGGAGTTCGTGAATTAAAGTTTTTACTTTATTAAGTCCGATCATTTCTTCTAATTCTTTGAATATTTCCTTAATCCTATCCTCATTATCCTGATCATCATTTTTATGTAATATTGCCCGCCCTTTATTTTTCTGTTGTTTCGGTAAATTTCTCAAGTAGATGTTCCCCGCATCAGATATAGGTGCCGTGCGATAAATTAATGGAGGCAGGTTATGGCGAAACTTGATATTAACAGACATCCTTGCTGACACCTCCCTCCTAATACTATACACAAATTGGCTTTAATGAGTCCTATCAATAACCCAGGGAGATATTTCCAATAAAAATAGCCTTTTCGATTAGTTAAAGCCGCTGATGAAATCATCAGCGGCTTTATTAAATGGTTATTTGCTTACTTCAAAGAATGTTATTGATTAAGTAGAATCGGTATATCAATAAGCTTTGTTCAAAATGGCCATAACATCTTCAGGAGTGCATTCCCTTGGGTTAAAGAAAGTAGGAGGTTCTTTCATTACATCTTCCGCGACCTGAGGCAATACTTCTCTGGGTACCTTAGCACCTTCCAAAGTAGGAATGCCTAATTCTTTATTTAAAGCGATTAAAGCATCCACCACAGTTTTAGCCGCATCTTCATAAGACATGTTTTGGACCGGCAATCCCATGGCTATTCCAATGTCCTTTATGCGTTGTGGAACCGCTGGAGCGTTAAATTCAACAACATAGGGCAAAACACAGGCATTGGCCAAACCATGCGGCGTATTGCAACGGGCTCCAAGAGGATGGGCAATACTGTGGGCCAGGGTTACCATGGCATTGGTAAAGGCAATTCCGGCCATCAGACTTCCAAGCATCATGTTGCTTCTGGCTTCCAGATTTTTACCGTTCTTCGTTGCTTCAGGAAGGTTTTGAATAATTAATTCAATGGCTTTTAAAGCCATAACATCGGAAGGAATCATATTCATCTTGGAAATATAAGCTTCAATAGCATGGGTCAAGGCATCCACGCCGGTGGTAGCGGTAAGGAAAGGAGGAAGCCCTAATGTCAGTTCAGGATCCACCAAAGCCATGGCAGCCCCTACATATTGACCGTGAACGGCAAACTTTCTCTTGTTTGCTTCGTCAGTAATAATGGCCATAGTGGTAACTTCGCTTCCGGTCCCCGCTGTGGTGGGAATAGCAATAAATGGATTGGTCCGGTTCTTAACATTGTTTACGCCTTCGTATAGAGTAAGGGGTGAAGGATTGCTCAATAGAACATTAACACATTTAGCCGTGTCAATGGCACTTCCGCCACCGCTAGCAACCACAATCTCGGACCCGGCATTTCTGGCTAATGTGGCTCCTTCTTCCACACATTCAATCGGCGGGTTGGCCAATACTTTATCATATTCAACAACATTTAAATTTGCCGCTTTTAAGGCATCAACAATGGGATCCACTATTCCGGCCGCTTTAACCCCAGCATCGTAAACAACAAATACATTTTTATAGCCAAGCTGGTTTACGACTTCTCCTACTTTTTTGGAACACCCCGGTCCAAAGGTGACAGCTGATGGTACAGTAAAGAAGAATTCCATCTTAAAACCTCCTTTGAAAAGTATACTGAATATCTATTTAGCATCCATTCTTCAGTAGCTGTAAGGGGCAATCATCTTAAGCAGCTGTGCTGGTTGACTCGGCCACTTTCTTTTTGCGCGGACGGGTTTCAATGAGGAAGATAGCCAAAACAACGTTGATCAACAACAGAATGGCGGCAAACAGCATCATGAAGGACAGACCCCATCTATCGGCAATGCTACCGGCTATAATCGGGTAGATTGCTGTACCGATCAAATCGCCGATTCCCATAACTACCGCGTTGGCGGAAGCAATCATCTTAACATCCACACTCTCCATAGGAACCAGAGTATGATATAGCGGTGTCATGGAAGCAGCAAAGCCGCCGAAGATTACATAAGTGGCAACTGAGAACATACTGCCGGAGAACAGGAACATGCAGAGAGGCGATATAGCTGCAAGTACAAAGGCTATAGCCAATACCGGTTTACGTCCATACCTGTCGGACACAGTCGGTACGATAAAGCAATAAACCACGTATAGGACACCCATTAGGGATCCCATCCAACCCATGGTTGTTACGTCAAGCTGAACAACATTGGTTAAATAGACAGGTGCAAACAACATACCGGTCCAGTATCCGGCCATACCTAAGATAGCAATAATGGAGCAAAGAACAACGTTTCTGTATTTAAGCACGGCAAAGGTATTGACTTTTTCTTTCTTTTGCTCAGGCGGAACATAAATTTCTTTAATAAAGATAATGAAAAGGATGGCGATAACAAAAGTCGGAATTGATGAAAGGAGGAATGTCATCTGCCAGTCAAAACGCGCTGCCAGCTGGGTAACCAGTATTGCACCAGCAGTGGTACCGATGGCGCCGACGCCGCAGTTTACAATTCCCATATTCATGCCGAACCTTTTCTCGGCAGAAGCATCTTTTACCAGGGAAGCCAATAGAGGCAACATGGGTCCTTCTGCAATACCAACAAAGCAGCGGATAACAAATAAGGACCAGAATCCTTGGGCCAGCACTCCCGCCCCAGCGGCAATACCAGTAAAGAACAGCAGTGGAACTACAAGTTTTTTGCGATAACCCAATCTGTCAGATAACATCGAAAAGAATATAGCAGAAATAACGTAGCAAATATTGGTAGCAAAACCCAACATGCCATACTGGGTATTAGAAATTTGTAATGATTCCATTAAAACCGGGCTCTGCCAGGACAGAACCAATCTGTCCATAAAAACAATGCCCCACGCTAAAAAGCTAAGCAAAACAACCGTAAATTCATACCGGCCACTTTTTTGGATCGCCAAATCGTTCATTTAATCACCATCTTTCCTTGAAAATATTAGTAAATATTTAGGAAGTTTCCGCTAATTATTTATCAAATATAAATACAAATATAAATAAAACCTCTTTCCCTCCTTTCCGTTAAATTTCTTGTGCTTTCCTTGTCTAATTAGTCTGAAACTTCCTAAAATACAGAATATTGCAAGAACTATACCAAAAAGCATGGCTGTAAATTTGCTTAAATCTTGAGGCAATCAGTGGAGCACTTGTCATATTTTTGAACAGTGCTCAATTTATTAACAGTTTATTTCCCGATAAGGCTGGTCCCTTGTCTTAATATTCAAAAGCTAATAACTTTTAAAAAATTTCAGAATTGACTGTAAAATAATTTTATAAGTATTATACTATTATTAAGTAGGTATTTAAAGGTATATTTTCATATTTATTTCCAAATGCTTTTTTCCG
>JAAYII010000265.1 GCA_012523535.1 Peptococcaceae bacterium | reverse complement strand
TGAGTTTAATAATGATTAACGCTTAGGGAGGAAGTACTATGCTTTTGTGGCAGATTATGGTTATGATTGTTATGGCCGGTGTAGCCGCCATTGCCCTCTGGGGCACTTCGAAAAATAAAAGAGAGGATGCTCAGAAAAAAGATCAATAAAATAAATAAAGTATAAATACAAAGATGGGAGGCTGCAAATAAATGCAACCTCCTATATATTTTTTATAGGGAGGAGTGATATACTGCCTTTAATAATACGGTAATTATCTAGGGTTAATGCTTTTTTACCTTAAGTATGAATTTCATAATTTTTATTTGTTAATTTAAGAATTTTTTGGGGATATATGTAGAACAATAGAAATATATTAAACAGAATTTGAATAAAACTTTGATGTTCAAGAAATAAGGGGAGAACAAATTTTGAACAGGAAACTAGTTTTTGCGGTCCTGTCTTTACCTGCTTATTTTACCTTCAAAGCGTTGGTTAGAAAATCTGTTAAGAAAAATGTCAATCATTATTTAAAAAGACTTTTAAGGGATCCATATAAAGAAAACCTAGCCGAGCTGGTTAACGCCGGTAAACGTACCAGCATCCAAAACATTATTGAAATCGACTTAAAAGCAGCTCACGGTAATTTGATGACCAGACCCTTAGGTACATCTAAACGTTTTAACCATTTTGACAATTTAATGTTTTTGCCCCAACCACTAGCGAAAGGCTATCCCCTACCTGTAAATACCCCAATTGATTTAAGAGTTGTTATTGGCCCGAAAGCTCAAAAACCTCTGCAAATTAACATTCCGCTTATGATTTCAGCCATGGCTTTCGGGCTCGCGTTAAATCAAGGTGCAAAAATTGCTTTGGCTCGAGGCGCCAAATTGGCCGGGACAGCTATCTCTTCGGGGGAAGGACCTTTATTGCCTGAGGAGCGCAAACATGCCGGAAAATATATCCTTCAGATATCACGATGGCCTTGGGGCTTACGAACCGATAAACAAATCGCTCAAGCCGATATGTTAGAGGTACAGATGGGCCAAGGTGCCGATATGGGTCCTTCAGTTGTTTCTCCACTGGAGATCAAAGGAAAAGCCCGTCGTTTAATGAAATTGGGCTATAAACAACAGGTTTATTCTTTGCCTGCGCCCCCGGGAATAAATGAGCCCAAAGACTGGCCGCAGTTTCTTGATCAACTGCGCAAACGATCTCAAGGAATACCCATTGCTCTTAAAATTATGGCCGGAAGAGTGGAAGAAGATTTGGATTTTGCCATTGAACACGGTTTTGACGCTGTTATTCTTGATGGAGCACAAGGAGGAAGTCATGCTTCTCCACCGATTGTACAGGATGATTTCGGCATTCCAAGTATTTATGCTTTAATGAAAGCTGTTAATTATCTAAAAAAAATGGGAATGAAAGATAGAATAAGTTTGATTGTTTCTGGAGGATATAATACTGCCGGGGATTGTCTTAAGGCTCTAGCTTTAGGGGCAGATGCTATCTATTTGGGGACATCTGTTCTTTATGCTTCCGCCAGTAAACAACTTAACAAAACTTCCCCTTGGGAACCACCAACAGAATTGGTTTTTTACCGAGGGCAAGCCCAACGAAAGTACAACTATAATCTTGGAGCTGAAAGCGTAGCAAATATGTTAAAAAGCATGGTAATGGAGATGGAGTATGCTATGCGCATAATGGGTAAAAAATCGCTTAAAGAATTAGGGCCTGATGACCTTATCGCTTTAGATGATTTTTCCGCAGAATTAACCGGGGTCAAGAAAGCATAAACATCATCTCTCTAATCTAAGACCCTTGCAGATAATAATGCAAATATTTATTTATTTACAAAAAAACCACTTGCCAAATTCTATAAAAACAACTATAATATTCAATGAATAAATTATAATATTTACTAATTAAATTTTATTTTAAATTATCTATTATTTCCAAAGTGCTTTAATCAAAGATCAATTATAATTAAACGGGAGGAAAGAAAAAATGGATAATCAAAAAACTTTAAAAAACCTGATGGCGGCTTTTACCGGAGAATCGGAAGCTAACAGAAAGTATACAGCTTATGCCAAAAAAGCTGAAGCTGAAGGAAAGATCAATGCGGCTAAACTTTGTAGAGCGGCCGCTGATGCCGAAACACTACATGCACTTCGCCATTTTGAGGTCGCCGGTAAAGTAAAATCCACGGCGGAAAACCT
>JAAYII010000264.1 GCA_012523535.1 Peptococcaceae bacterium | reverse complement strand
CCGCAAGGCGGCGGATATTATCGAAGTTCGAAAATTGGTGGAAGAAGCCGGTTCCGATATTAAAATAATTGCCAAAATTGAAAATAGGGAAGGAATAGAAAACATAGACAGTATCCTTGGAGTAGCTGACGGCATTATGATAGCCAGAGGTGACCTGGGAGTAGAAATACCGGTGGAAGATGTTCCTGTTTATCAAAAAGAGATCATTGCCAAATGCAACGAGCTAGGGAAGATTGTGATCGTGGCTACACAAATGTTGGATTCCATGATTCGCCAGCCCCGTCCTACCCGGGCTGAAGCCAGTGACGTGGCCAATGCCATATTGGACGGAGCGGATGCAATTATGCTTTCCGGTGAAACTGCGGCGGGCTCCTTCCCGGTGGAAGCGGTCCAAACCATGGACAAGATTGCTCGTAAAACTGAAAGCATCTTTTTCAAAAGTAATGTCCCGGCAAGAAAAGGACAAAATATTGCCGATGCCATTGGCCACGCCTGTTACACCATAGCCAATGATTTAAACGCCAAAGCCATTATTACTCCCACTCAATCCGGTACTACGGCTAGGCTGATTTCCCGATATCGCCCCAAGTCACCAATAATTGCAGCGACTCCTTTCCCTGCCGTAGCCAGAAGGCTTGCTCTTAACTGGGGTGTTAACAGCATTATCGTAGATGAAACTACAGGTACGGATGAACTGCTGTCACTCGCCGTGTCCAAAGCCGTAGACAAGGGTTTTTTGCAAACCGGTGATTTGGTTGTTTTAACTGCGGGAGTTCCCGTGGGCAAAGTGGGAACAACCAATTTAATAAAAGTCCAGATAATCGGCAATATAATTGCGCGCGGAACAGGAATAAACAAAAAATCATATTCCGGCATTGCCAGATACAAGGACTCCGAGCAATTTAACAGGGGAGACATTTTGATAACAAAGGTTACGGATGCCGAGGATCTCCGTCTTATTGCCAAAGCGGGAGCTTTGGTTGTCGAACAGGGGGGGCTTACCTCTCACGCAGCCATTCTGGCTGTTGAATATGGAATTCCCGCCGTTGTCGGGGCCAAAGATGCCACGCTAAAAATTAAAGAAGGCTCTACAATTACAGTTGTTCCTTCTTCCGGAGTGGTCTATGAGGGTTATGTAAGCATGATTTAGTGAAGTTCAATTTTTGATAGATTAACCATAACCTCTGAGGCCGAGGTTATTTCTTCCAGGGTGGTTGTTATTTGCTCGGTAGCTGAAGCTTGCGCTTCTGCTATAGTATTGGATATATCAACTTCTTGGACAATTTTTAACATTAAAGCTTTTATTTCAGATAGGGTTTTTGTGATTTCCTTGGCCGAGGTACTGCTTAAAGACGACAACTTACGCATTTCATCGGCCACAACCGAAAAGCCCAGTCCGGCGCTTCCTGCACGAGCCGCTTCAATAGCTGCATTTAAAGACAGTAAATTTGATTGAGAAGCAATATTTTGGATGGCCGAGAGTATGGAATCAATTTCGTTAATTTTTTCTTCTGTTTGCTTAACGGTTTGTACAATATTGCTGACAGATGAGAATTGTTTCTGAGATCCTGCCGCAATTTCTTGAATACTTGCATTGGCATGTTGTAAGGAAGTAAAAATAGTATTGGCGGCATCTTCTATCATTGCCTGCTTATTTATATTCTTGGCCACTGAAACTGCCCCTAATACTTCCCCCGTATCATCGTCTATTACAGGATAACATATGGCGAGAAAGGGAAAACCGTGTACTTCTTTGGGGACAACGGATACAGTGGTTTTTTTGTTTTTCATTGCTTCGAGAATCGGATTGCCAGGAGGAATCTCAGATCCTAAGACCACAGGAATGACAAAATTTTCATGGGGGTATTGTTCCAAATATTTAGTTTTGTCCGTTAATACTATGCATATTTCTTCCTGAACCAGTTCTTTAACCAGGGGAAGAACTGTCCGCAATGAATCCATAATATTCTTCGACATATTATCCTCCTTCCTTTGTTACAATTTATTTTGAAAAAAGAATACAAAATTCTTTGAAAAATAATATTAAATTCATTTACAAGTATTATGGAAAGTTTGGATCTGGATTTTTTTTTATAAAATTAAGCCAATATAATTGGCAGAGCGATTTTGTCTGCCAATTATATTAGTTTTTATTGGTAATCCTTTTAAAGAACTGTAAAATTATAACACTTTGCTTAAACTTGTTGTAAACCGTATAGAAT
>JAAYII010000263.1 GCA_012523535.1 Peptococcaceae bacterium | reverse complement strand
GTGGATAATTGTGGATATAGGTTATGGATAATTAATAATTTATTAATTATTTATTTAGAAGAAATCAAGATTTCCTCAGTAAACTGTAAATAGAAAAATGACTATAAATAGGAGGAGTTGGATAGATAATGAAATTTAAAAAGAAGACCCTGTTGCTTTTTGCTTTTACTTTAGGTGCCTTATTGTTTGCGACTACTGCCCTTGCAGATATTGCCTACCAAGACGGTTATGCACAGCTTAAAAACAGCCTAAAATTAACCGCCTCAAAATGCAGTTCCCAACTGGACAGTTTTACCATGGAAATAAACTTTAATATAAAGCATAATGGACAAGTTATTGTTACGGACAGCGAAATCAAAAAGTATGACAAGATTAATCAAGCTGTTGAAAACCGCTCACATCATGAATATGTTTCTCGCTACTCAAATACCAACTATTATTATGGTGACAGCACAACAGACATCGTAAACCATTCCTCCGACGGCGATACTTATTATGTTACGGAATATACCCAAAGCAGAGATAATCCCGCTGACTTTCACAATCCTTTCGAAGAAGAAGAAGCCAATGATGTGGAACGCATTATAGATGCTTTGGTGGGCAGTTTAAGGGATCATGTAGTTGTCGAGGAAAACGACGACGGGAGCAAGAAAATTTCCGGTTCCTTAACGGATGTACAAATCCCCGCCCTCATTAACGCAATTGTGTCTTTGGAAATGAAACAACAATTTCGCGGCCAATCCGATCAAATGCCAGATTTGGCTCAGGATGTTTATGTTAAAGAGATAACCGGTTCCGCCCTGATCAGCCCGGAGGGCTTGTTAGAAAGAATTATAGGGACCGCCGTAATTTCTGGCCAAGACAGCCAGGGAACAAGGCATGAAATAACAGCCGAAGTTATGTTTGAGTTAAAAGATATAAACCAGACTACGGTAGTTAAACCTGATTTGAGCGGGAAAACCGTGGTCAAAGAACAACGCGAACCTTATTCAAAAGTTTTGAGTATCCCAAATCTGCAAAAATTTATAGGTCATTACAATAATGATATTGTTATTGAAGAAAACGGAAAGTTTGTAAAAATCGGGGAAAGGCATTTGGAAATTATTCATATCGATCAATCTTCGATAAAAGGTCGCTATTATGAACAATACAAGCCGGAATATGAGCAATATGCGGAAAATAATTTGAGTTTTAATTTTGAAGCCAATTTTGAAGAAAACAATACGAGAAATGCAAACTTTACCTACACTAGCTCTACAGGAAATAACAGAGAGGGAAATATCTATCTTGACGATTACAGCGCGCGAATTGATCTCTGGTTTAATGACCCCGGTCCAACACAAGGAAAGATTAAATACAATTCCTCTTTTAATCCTGTTCTGGATTAATTATGCAAGGGGTAAAATTTAGCAAGATTTAAAATAATATAAAATTCTATTAAAAACCTGATATTTATAAAAATCTGAGAGTCATCTAGCTGCTCAAAGGGCAGCTAGATGCTCGTATTCTAACGGAGGCCAAAAATGACTAGTTCTTACCGAGCAATAGAGATCAAAAATTTAACTAAATTATACGCCAATGGTAGAGGCATTAATGATCTTAATTTGGAGATCAGCCAAGGCGAGGTATTCGGTTTTCTCGGTCCTAACGGAGCTGGAAAAACAACAGCCATGAAAGCCATGACCGGATTAATTAGACCGGATCGCGGAGAAGTTAAAATATTTGGTCATAGTATTATTGACCAGTATGAATTGGCTATGTCCCAAGTTGGCTGTTTGATCGAAACAGCTGAATCCTATCCTTTCTTAAGCGCTTGGGACAATCTAAAATTACATGCTCGCTATTATCCTAATGTGGATGCCAAAAGAATCGAAGAAGATTTGGGATTAACAGGCCTGTTAAAATATAAAGACGAAAAACCGCGCCGGTTTTCTTTAGGAATGAAGCAAAGACTCGGTTTAGCCGCAGCTATCCTCTCAAGGCCGAAAGTACTTATCTTGGATGAACCTTTAAATGGGCTTGACGTCGAAGGAATGATTGAAATGCGCAATTTAATAAAATATTTGGCCGAAAATGAACATACTACTTTTTTTATTTCCAGCCATTTAATACATGACGTTGAACTTACCTGTACGCGCGTCGGAGTAATCTATAACGGCACTCTTTTAAGTGTCGATACCATGGAAAATATTTTGCAGAATTTTGCCACCTTGGAAAATTATTTTGTAAGCGAGGTAGAAAGAAATGGCCGCACTTCAAGCAGCATTCCTCAATGAGATAGAGAAACTCTTTAAAAAGCGCAAAGTTTCAGTAGCATTAATAATCTCTTTTTTAGTCATCATCGCCGGACAATTGGTTATTCTCGGCGTGAGAAGCGGCTTCGGCCTTAGAGGAGTTAGTAGCCAGGAATTCCCGATCCTTGTTTTATCGATCGTCGCCAATTCCATCTTGCCCTTATTTACAGCTCTGGTAACATTTGATTGTTTTAGTAGCGAGTTTAACCACAACATTATACGAATTACGCTGACCAGGCCTGTAAGTCGCTTGAAAATCTTTGCAGCTAAAGTAGCGGCTATTTATTCCTTTATTATCACCAACCTTCTTCTGTTGTTGTTATTGTCTACTTTGGCTGGATTTTTATTCAATGTCAATTCTTTAACTTTAGCTTCTTGGAGCAAAATATTGCTTGCTTACCTGGCAAGTTCTTTTCCGCTATTGATCCTGTCACTGCTTTTAGTTCTGTTGGCAAATATTATTAAAAACAGTATTACGGTCTTTTTTGTCTCGGTTATTTTATTTCTGGTCTTGAAAGCGGCAGGAGTATTCTTTTCTCAATATTCCGGGCTTTTATTAACAACATATTTAGATTGGTACAAGCTTTGGCTGGCAAACTTTTTGCCCTGGGACAAAATCTTGCGCCAATTCTGCCTTATGATAGGCTATGGTATAATGTTGTTCACAGCCGGCTTTTATTTGTTTGACAAAAAAGATTATTAAAGAGTGATTCCTGCATGAATCTAAAAAAACGTTTATTGTTGGCCAATGCCCTAACCGTACTCATTCCGGTAATTATCACTGCCCTCGTTCTCATAACTGTTTTATTTTTTGACAGTAAACTTAAAACAGTCAACTTTTCTTTAGAAAATTACCAAAAACTTGTTGAACTAAAATATGAACTCACTAAAGGTATGGACAGCATTCCGCCAGCCAATGCGCAAATTGTTGAGGATAAAGGATTCCAAGCCGCTCTACAAGGCAAATTGGCGGCCATGCAAGGAGAAGTTGTTATTTTGAGGGGAGGACAAACAATATTCTCTTCGCGCCATTTTACAAAAATAGATATTGCCAAATGCCTGGACTCGGCTCAAAAATCTGCAAACAAGGAATTGCTTAGCTTTGGTGATATTTCTTATACCACGGAACTAATAAACCTTAGTTTTGCCGATGGTACGAAGGGGCAGATAATCCTGCTGGCCCCGGTTGATTGGTCC
>JAAYII010000262.1 GCA_012523535.1 Peptococcaceae bacterium | reverse complement strand
GGTGGGTCTTGATCCTCACGGCATCAGAGAATTGAAAACAATGATCGCCCAGTTACGGGACAGCGGCTGCGCTCTTCTAATCAGCACCCATATGATCGAAAGCATGGAAGAAGACTGGGATGTAACTTACATAATGGTTAAAGGCCGGATCGCGCGTGTGTGCCGCCGCCAAGAGCTGGCGACCGGCCAAAGCTTGGAAGATGTTTACTTTGCCATAACGGAAGGAAAAGACCGGGGGGCGGGCAATGAACTGTCTGGTTTTTCTGCTTGTTAAAAGTGCCAAAAACAGTCTTTTGGAACTGCTACGTAAGCCGGCGAAACTTGCCCTATGGGTGCTGGTGATTGTCGGAATTGGCGGGCTTTTTGTCCTTTCCCTGTTTACACAACAAAATGCAACCGGCTCCCATGATCTCATCTGGCTCCAGGGTATATTTTTTCTTTTCAATTTGCTTTTTGTGGTAACCGCCATTCAAAAGGGTCTAATGAGCGGAGACGTAATTTTCGACATGAACGATGTTAATTTACTGTTTGTTTCTCCAGTCAATTCCCGTTTGATCCTGCTGTACGGCATCGTGCGCATGGCCAAAATGGCTTTCCTGGCCGGGTTATTTATCCTCTTTCAAAGCAATTCCTTAAGCCAATGGTTCGGAGTCGGTTTTAAGGCCGTATTGCTGCTTTTTCTCGGCTTTATTCTGGCTGTCAGCGTTTTGCAAATCCTGTCGCTTTTAATTTACAGCCTCACCAACGGAAAACCGAAAAGGAAACTGGTGGTGAAAATTGTAGCCGTTCTGGTGTTTTTACCTCTTGTTGTTTATGCCGGTGTCCAATTTTTCTTAAAGGGTGACCTTTTCCCGGCCCTGGAAAATACCCTGCGTTCACCCTTAGTTGCTTGGATGCCGGTGGCCGGCTGGGCTTCGGCCGGGACCGTTTCACTGATCTCCGGCAATATAAGCAACGGTTTCCTTTACCTTGGTCTGCTCGTACTGTTTGGGGCACTTTTGTTTCTGTATATCGCTATAAGCAATCCCGATTATTATGAAGACGTGCTGGTTGCCACGGAAACAGCCTTTGAGAGAATGCGCGTGTTGTCCGAAGGACAAATCAATCCGGAAGCCTCCTCCACCAAAAAAATAAAAGTTGCCAAAACCGGGATCGGCGGACAGGGAGCCAGTAGTATTTTTTATAAGCACCTGCGGGAATCATTCCGGGCCAACCGTTTCGGGCTATGGGGATTGTCCTCTGTTCTTACCGTCCTGGGTGCGGTTGTCTTTTCATTATTTATGCGCGACAAGGGTGGCAGTATCATAGTTCTGCTGCAAATCCTGATGTGGTTGCAAATTTTTATGATCGGAACGGGGCGCGGCCTGAAAGAGCTTTATATTCATTACATTTACCTGATTCCGGACAGTTCTTTCCGCAAAATCGTCTGGAGCAACTTGGAAATAGCTTTTAAGGTTTTGGTGGAAAGCCTAGCTATTTTTGTCCTCACGGGTTTGATCCTGGACGAGTCCTTCGGAACTATTGCTGCCGCCATTCTGGTTTACACGCTGTTTTCTTTTTTATTGCTGGGAATCAATTATCTATCCTTGCGCTGGACGGGAACAAACATCAGCGCCGGGCTTTTATTATTCATTTATTCCCTAGCGGTGATTGTAATCATGCTCCCGGGCCTGGTTGCCGCAATTATCCTTGGTTCTATGATCGAAGGAAAGGGTATACTGATTGGGCTTGGAGCATTGGCTGTATGGGAACTACTGGCCGGACTTGGCTGCTTCGCACTGTCCAAGAGCGTTTTACACCGCACGGATATGCCTGTGTTAAAAGCAGGTCAAACCCGCATCTGACTTAAAGGGAAGAGCTTTCAAAAATTAAAAACAAAATAGCCAATAAAAAAACAGCCGAAAAATGGTTGAGGTGGCTTAGCTGCCACTTTTACCAACGGCTGTTTTAATAGTTTTTGATATTTATGAAAGCAAGATTCTGGTTTTATAACAAATTAAACTTCTCAATATAACCAAAAACGAAAACAACAAGAATTATGATAGGCAGGATATAAGTAAGATAAAATCTTGTTTTAGTTGGAACCTTAATTCCTTTCCCCGCATTAGCTTCCTTAATAAAATTATCCCATCCCCAGCCATAACGGCTAACGCAGAAAAAGACATAAACCAAAGATCCGAGAAGGAGAATATTATTGCTGACAATAAAGTCTTCCAAATCGAGGATAACCGTACCTTCGCCTAACGGAGCAAAACCACTCCAAACATTAAAGCCCAAAGCGCAGGGAATGGATAAGATAATAATTGCGACAAGATTGATTATTACAGATTTTTTCCTGGTCCATCCCAAGAGGTCAATGCCAAAAGATATAATATTTTCAAAAACGGCAATCACTGTCGACAGGGCGGCAAAAACCATAAAGATAAAGAAAGCTATACCCCATAATTGGCCGGCAGGCATATGATTAAAAATATTGGGCAAAGTCAGGAAAACAAGTGACGGCCCGCTGCCGGGATTAACACCAAATGCAAAACAGGCCGGGAAAATAATTAAACCCGCGGTAATGGCAACAATGGTATCCAATATCGTAATATTAATTCCTTCACCCAATAGACTCCTATCCTTAGAGACATAGCTGCCGAAGATGGCCATGCTGCCCATTCCTATACTGAGAGTAAAAAATGCCTGTCCCATAGCCGCATAAATTATGGTCCAACGCCCGTGTTCAGCAATACTGCCAAAATTAGGCTTCAGATAAAAACCAAGCCCTTCCAATGCTCCGGGCAGAGTCAAAGCCCTAACGGCCAGAATAATCATAATAACAAAAAGGCAGGACATCATGATTTTGGTAATTCTTTCCACACCTTTTCTTAAACCCAGGGAGCAGACTGCAAAGCCTAAGATACACACAATAGCCATAAAAATAATACATAAGGTTGGGCTGGAAACAAGACCGCCAAATACTCCTT
>JAAYII010000261.1 GCA_012523535.1 Peptococcaceae bacterium | reverse complement strand
ATTATGATGAGCGCTTTTATGCGGTAGGAAAAATACCGGGAGGATTTATTAAACGGGAAGGACGGCCCAGCGAAAAAGCCACTCTTACTGCACGTTTAATTGACAGGCCAATTAGGCCACTTTTCCCCGAGGGTTTTCGAAATGATGTGCAAGTAGCGGCCATGGTTATGTCGGTAGATCAGGATTGTGCTCCTGATGTAACAGCCATCAATGCCGCATCTGCTGCTTTGACCATATCGGATATTCCCTTTGATGGCCCGATTGGTGCAGTTACTGTCGGGTTGGTTGACGGTGAATTTGTGATCAACCCTACGGTTAAACAGTCCGAAGTAAGCCTGATGCATTTAACCGTGGCCGGAACAAAAGATGCGGTTATGATGGTAGAAGCCGGGGCCTTAGAAGTGCCGGAAGAACAAATGCTGGAAGCCATTATGTTTGGACATGAAGAGGTTAAGAAAATAGCCAGCTTTATTGAGGAATTCAGAGAAGAAGCTCTTAAACTGGGGTTGGCCAAAGCTAAAAGAGAAGTCATTGTGACCCCTATTCCGGAAGAGCTTGAGACTAAAGTAAAAGAGTGGGCCTATGACAAATTGGATAAGGCCATTCGTACTGAGGATAAATTAGCCAGAGAAGAAGCTGTGGAACAAGTCAAACAAGAAGCCTTAGAGCATTTTGCGGAAGAATTCCCTGAGCAGTTGGATGATGTTGCTAAAGTCTTGGATAAACTGGTCCACTATATTGTCCGCCGTTTAATCACTGTTGAGCATATTAGACCGGACGGCCGGGCTATGGACGAGATTAGGCCCATAACCATTGAGGTTGGCCGTTTACCGCGAGTTCATGGCAGTGCTTTATTTACCCGTGGCCAAACCCAAGTTTTGAATGTCACAACCCTGGGTGCGGTTGGGGACGAACAGATCATCGATGGTTTAGGACTGGAAGAATCGAAGAGATATATGCATCATTACAATTTCCCGCCCTACAGCGTTGGCGAAGTTCGTCCTATGAGAGGACCGGGCAGAAGGGAAATTGGGCATGGAGCTTTAGCGGAAAGAGCCTTATTGCCCGTGATTCCCAGTGAGGAAGAATTTCCTTATACGCTGAGATTAGTATCGGAAGTATTGGAATCCAACGGATCAAGTTCCATGGCTTCAGTTTGCGGCAGCACTTTGTCCTTAATGGATGCCGGGGTCCCGATCAAAGCGCCGGTAGCCGGAATCGCCATGGGTCTGATAAAAGAAGATGGGAAATATGCCATTCTCACCGATATTCAAGGTATAGAAGACCATGACGGGGACATGGACTTCAAAGTAGCCGGTACTGCTAAGGGAATAACGGCTTTGCAGATGGATATCAAAATCAAAGGTGTGGACAGGGAGATTTTGGATCAGGCTCTTAAACAAGCGAAAAAAGGTAGAGAATTCATACTGGCCAAAATGCTTGAAGCCATTCCGGAACCGCGCAAGTCTCTTTCTCCGTATGCTCCTCGGATTATTACTCTTAACATTCATCCTGATAAAATCAGGGATGTTATCGGTCAGGGCGGCAAAATAATCAAGAAGATTATTGAAGAAACAGGGGCCAAAATTGATATTGAAGATGACGGGAAGGTTTTCATATATGCCACTAACTCTGAAGCCGGCGAAAAGGCGGCGGAAATAATTCGTACCCTGACTCAAGATGTTCAAATAGGGCAGATTTATAAAGGGAAAGTCGTCAAGATCATGGACTTCGGCGCTTTTGTGGAAATTATTCCGGGAGTATTGGGCCTGCCGGGTAAAGACGGACTGGTTCATATTTCTCAACTTGATGTTGGCAGAGTGGCAAGAGTTGAAGACGTGGTCAGAATTGGCGACGAGATTATGGTCAAGGCTACGGGCATAGATAAACAAGGAAGATTAAATCTTTCCCGTAAAGAAGCTTTAAAAGCAGTAAATGCTAAAAACCGGTAATTTGCCCGTTGGGATTCAGAAGCAGGCTTTCAAATTCTAGAACTTAGGTAGAAAAACGTCTGTCTTTTCTCTCCTATGCATAGTAATTGTATGGGAGGAAAAACAGATGTTTGTTCTAGAAATAACCAAATCCAAAATAAAAAAAGCAATACTGCTTCTGATTTTTATCAGCCTTTTATTGTTACAGAATCGTACTGTCGGTGTGAGTAACCTAAATTTACCCGTTCCGCTTGAACATGTTGAGACAACGGAAAAAGTAATCGCTCTTACCATAAATGTCGATTGGGGAGAAGAATACATCCCCCCAATGCTGGACATTTTTGATGATTACCGGGCCAAGGTAACTTTTTTTGTAACCGGGCGTTGGGCGCAAAAACATCCTGATCTTTTGAAAATCATGGCCGAGAGAGGTCATCAAATTGAAAACCATGGATACTCCCATCCCCATCCCGATCGACTGCCTGTCACAAAAAATAAAGAGGAGATTATCAAAACTGAGAATATTATAAGGAACATAATAGGCAAGAAAACCAAATTTTATGCTCCTCCTTATGGGGAAAGAGGTAAGAGTGGTTTACTGGCAGCCGAAGAACTGGGGTATACAACAGTTCTTTGGACCCTGGACACGATTGACTGGAGATCTGACAGCACTCCGGAGATAATTGCCCGGAGAGTTATTAATCCGGCTAAACGAAATGGAATTCAACCGGAAAAAAAGGGTGCCATTGTGTTAATGCATCCTAAAGAAAATACAGTTAAAGCTCTTCCCCAAATTCTCTCCACTCTTAATAATGAGCAGTACATGTTTGTAACCTTGGATGAGTTAATAACATACAAAAATTCGGGACATACTACCCCAGGAGTCAAATAAAGGGGTGGTTTTATGTCCAAAAAAAGGACGCGCTTTATTCTTGGCGTCTTTCTGTTTATGTTCCTTATTAACTTTAATTGCTTTGCCGAAGAAATAGACGGCTTTTCCATAGAAAAATCCAAAATGGTTGCCGGAAAGTGGACTTTGCCTTATGTCTCCGCTCATTCAGCAATTCTTATCGATTCCTTGACAGGAGATATACTGTATGAAAGGGATGCTTATAAACAACTTCCGCCTGCCAGCACCACCAAAGTTTTAACAGCCATCACTGCTTTGGATTTAGCAAGTATCGATGAAATATCTACTGTCAGCGAAAAGGCCGATCGAGTCGGCGAGTCATCTATATATTTAAGCAAAGGAAACAAGCTTACCCTCGGTGAATTAATTGAAGGCGCTCTTATTCGCTCCGGGAATGACGCCTGTGTGGCTATTGCCGAACAAACTGCCGGAAGTTTGGATGAATTTATCCGCTTGATGAATCTCAAGGCAGCATCCCTCGGAGCATTTAATTCTAACTTTGTAAACCCGCATGGACTGCCGGATAAAAATCATTATTCAACCGCTTATGATTTGGCTGTTATCACCAGATATGCAATGAATAATCCTATTTTCTCAAAAATTGTCGCTCAACAGTATGGGGTAATCGAGTATAAACATCCTCCAAAAACCCAACCGGTCAAAAACACCAACAAGTTATTGTGGACTTATCCTTTGGCTGATGGTGTAAAGACCGGCACAACCAATGCGGCGGGCAAATGTCTCATAGCTTCGGCCACCAAAGATGGTAGAAGATTGATCTGTGTTTTGTTGAATGCTCCTGACCGCTTTGGGGACGCCTACAGGCTTTTGGAATGGGGATTCAATCATACCGAGATCTATTATATTGGGAAAAAAGGAGACCAGGTAGCCACTTATCAATTTGCCGGGATTAAGATTCCGGTTGTCTTAGGTTCGGATGTCATGGTTTGCATAGAAAAGGAAAAAAAGAATATCCTTCATACCCAGATTCAGTTAAATCCAACTGTCGGACGGGTAATAAAGACCGGCGATATTCTTGGACGATATAATATCTTTATAGGCGACAAACTATTAAAACAGGCTGTTCTTGTTTCTCCTCAGGATTATAAGGGCAATCTTTGGGATATTTTAAACTTAAGAAATTTCTTGCCAAAGACAGGATAGGATAATATAGATTAAATAAAGGAGGCTGCAGATAGTTGTACCGCAAGCACGTATTCGTCAATGGAGTCAGGATATTGACCGAAGAGATTGAACATGTCCGTTCTGTCGCCATCGGGATATGGGTTGGAACGGGTTCTCGTAATGAAGTGCAAGACTATGAGGGCATATCGCATTTTATTGAACATATGTTTTTTAAAGGTACGGAAAAACGTTCAGCTCAACAGATTGCGGAATCCTTGGAATCCGTAGGAGGCCAATTAAATGCGTTTACTACCAAAGAAATAACTTGTTATTACGCCAAGGTACTCGATGAGGATGTTTCTTTGGCCATTGATGTTTTAAGTGACATGTTTTTCAATTCTCAATTTGATCCCAAGGAAATTGAGAAAGAAAAAAATGTTGTCTTGGAAGAAATTAAGATGTACCAGGATACTCCTGATGAACTAATTCATGATTTGTTTTCCCAATATGTCTGGAATGATCACCCTTTGGGTAAACCAATTCTTGGAAATGAAGAAACAATTAAACAGTTTAACAGACAAAAGATACTAAATTACATACAATCCAATTATACGCCGGATAGGGTGGTTATTGCGGTAGCCGGTAAGATAAAGCATGAAGATATTGTGGAAAAGCTTTCTGTATTTGCCGGTTTGAACAGACCGATAATACATACCCCTTTGTCTAAACCAAAGGGAAGTATTGTCAGGAAATCCGTTAGTAAAAATACCGAGCAAATGCATTTAATAGTCGGAGTCCCGGGTTTGGGGCAAAATGATGAGGATATGCCGGCTCTTTATATTATCAACAATATATTGGGCGGGGGCTTAAGTTCTCGGCTTTTCCAAGAAATCAGGGAAAAAAGGGGATTGGCTTATTCTGTGTATTCTTACCATTCCGCTTATGCCGACACTGGTCTTTTTGCCATATATGCCGGAACAAACATAGCCAAGACCAATGAAGTTATAAAATGTATTTTAGAGCAGGTGAATATTCTGAAAGATAAAGGTATCAGCGAAGAGGAACTACAGAAATCAAAAGCGCAGATTAAGGGCAATTTATTTCTGGGTTTGGAATCGGTAAGCAGTATTATGAGCAGGCTTGGTAAAACGGAATTAACTTTTGGCCGAGTAAAGACAGCGGAAGAAACCGTGGAAGAACTGGAAAAAGTAACATTGTCCGATATTAACAGAGTTATGCAACGACTATGGCAAAAAGATCAAATCAGCATCCTTACACTGGGGCAAAAAGAATTCAGTACGGATTTTGATGATATCGTTAAGAACACGATTTAACGGCAACTGCCAAGGGAGAGAAAACATGGAGAAAAAGATTACGGTTAAAATAAAGAAGTTAAGAAGTGGGGGAAAAGAACCTTTTTATGCCACTAGCGGGGCGGCGGGGGCTGATCTTTATGCCTCTCTGGAAAATGATTTGGTTATTAAACCGGGGGAAAGATTGGGAGTTCCCACCGGGATTGCCATTGAGTTGCCCGGTCCCGATATTGTGGCT
>JAAYII010000260.1 GCA_012523535.1 Peptococcaceae bacterium | reverse complement strand
GGCCAGGGGAAGGGAAACTCAACTTAAAAAACTGACCCCGCCGGCACAAAAACAAACCAGGAGGTCATTGAATATCAATTTGCAAGCTGCTGCCCGTTCGGGAGAGAAGGTCTTAGAAATTGAAGAGCTTTCAGTAGCCTATGGCGACAGGCAGATATTGGAGAATATTTCTTTGGAATTAAGGCGGGGGGATAGAATTGCCCTTCTGGGGAAAAATGGTGTAGGTAAGACAACTTTGTTGAAATCAATTGCGGGGAAGATACCATATCGGGGAAAGATAAAAATTGGCGCCAAGGTTAAAATTGCTTATTACTCGCAAGAACATGATGATTTAGGATTGAAGCCCAATGTTCATGATATAATGGATGAAATCAGATATTCTTCCAGTTTGGACGATCATCAAATTCGCAGTGTCCTGGCGAAGTTTGGTTTCCGTGGAGAAGAAGTTTTTAAGCCCCTGCAGGCTTTAAGCGGCGGAGAAAAGAGTAGGTTAGCCCTTTGCAAACTTTTCCTGACACAAGGCAATTTGCTGCTCTTAGATGAACCAACCAATCATCTGGATATGGATACCAGGGAAGTATTGGAGGAAGCTTTGCAAAATTACAACGGTACTATGATTGTGGTTTCTCATGACCGCTATTTCTTAAATCGGATCATTAATAAAGTAGTGATCTTAACCGCTCGGGGAATCAAGGTATTGGAGGGAGATTATTCAACTTATCGTCAGGTTGTGGAAAATGAAGAAGAGGAAAAAAAAGTTCGCCTCGAAGAAGGGCAAAGCGCCAAAAGTTATCAGCTGGAGTCCAAGAAAAACAGGCGTCGGGAAAAGAGGATTAAGCAGTTGGAAGAGCTGATTGAAAATAGAGAAATTCAAATAAAAGAACTGGAAAGCAAATTAAATTCCCTGGCTGGGGACTATGAATTGGCGCTACAATGGCATGAAGAATTAGAAAAGCTTAAGAATGAGTATCAAGCGTTACTGGAAGAATGGTTGGCCTTAAGCGACTAACACCAAATCGTCGGAGTACCCATATATTATTATCCTGAAGTAATACTTAGCGGGGTAATAGAATATGGGCATAGCTTTAACCATTGCTTTGGCCCTAAGTCTGGACGGTTTCGGAGTTGGTCTGGCTTATGGACTTAACAGGATAAAAATACCATTTGGGCCCTTGACTATTATAGGACTATGCACAGCCATGGCAATGGGAATTTCAATGATGTTTGGACAGATACTTGCAGTCAGATTAGTTATTATTTCTCCTAAGGTTTTTGGTGCTTTTGCTTTAATGGCTGTCGGGTGTTACCAATTATTTAGGGCTGTTCAAAGCCGTTCAGAAACGGGAGAAACTGAAAACTCAGTACCGGTGATGGCCACAGCCGTAACGCAGCCTGAAAACTATCAGACTTTATTAACTATTAGATTAAATTTTTTCGGACTCGTGATTCAAGTGCTGAAAACGCCTCATGTTGCAGACTTGGACGGTTCGGGTACTATTTCGACTTATGAAAGTATAATTTTAGGCATTGCCTTAGCCCTGGATTCTTTTGCGGCCGGGATGGCGGCATCATTAACGGGAATATCTTTTTATACTATTGCTTTCGTGGCCGTAATGCAAATTCTAATGATCTGGGCAGGACAGTTGTTAGTTGGTAAACTTCCCTTGGCGGTTTTAAGCAAAGTGAAGTATCTACCGGGAGTTGTGTTGTTATTGATTGGCGGACTTAAATTGTTGTAAGGAGGACATATGTTAACAATTGGGCTTACAGGAGGAATTGCCAGCGGCAAAACCAGTGTGGCGAACTGGTTCGAGGCTAAAGGTATTCCGGTAATTAACGCCGATAAAACCGCACACGAGTTAATGGAGCAACAGGCGGTTATTACCGTGTTGGTAGAGGAGTTTGGCGGCGAATACCTAACGGGAGGTAAAATTAACCGGGCTTTGCTCGGAGATAAAGTTTTTAGAGACGCGGAATCTAGGAGAAAATTGGAAAAAATTATGCATCCTTTGGTCTTGCAAAGCATGAAGGAAAAAAGAGAGCTTTTGAAGAATCAAAAGCATAAAGCTGTTATTTTTGAT
>JAAYII010000259.1 GCA_012523535.1 Peptococcaceae bacterium | reverse complement strand
ACCGTGCAAACTGAGTATTTGGGCAAGTTTGATAAATAAAGAAGATGTCTTCAAGAATGAAGACACCTTCAACAAGTGCTTGGTTTATTTACTCTCTGTTTTCGGGCTTAACCCCAACATTTGACAGAGAGCCTAAAAAATGAGGTGTAGGTAACACCTCTTTAATTAATAGCTTATAATATAATTTTATATAATAATAGTTTAACAATTTAACGGTCTATTGTTTTTGATTTTTAATGACGCAATCCTAATTCTGAAACAATCTTGCGATAACGATTGAAATCATTCTTTTTCAAATAATTTAAAAGCGCGCGCCGCCGGCCAACCATTTTCAAGAGGCCTCGACGGGAATGATAATCTTTCTTATGAGTCTTAAAATGTTCGAGAAGCTCATTAATTCTATAGGTTAAAATTGCAATTTGAACTTCAGGTGAACCGGTATCACTTTCATGTTGTCGATACTTAGCAATAATTTCCTTTTTTTTCTCTGGTGTAAGCATTTTTTTTGTGTCCCTCCATATTGTTAAATCGCCTGCTACCAAGTAAAACGTCGGAGAATCGTTTACCTAGGAGCGGTTGCTTTGGTAATTTTAACTCATAATACTATATTTGTAAAGTCTAATTGTTTTATAAAAGCTAAGAACAATTAATTTTTTGGATAATAGATAAGGCTAGTTGTTTATCTTTATGCAATTGGGCAATAATTTCTTCTCTGCCCCGAAATTTCTTTTCGGAACGAAGCTTGGATATAAGGCTAACCGTTAATTCCCGGTCGTCTAAATCACCTAGAAAATCAAAAAAGTGGACTTCAATAGTTCTTATTGCTTCTTTTTTGAACGTAGGTCTCAAACCTATATTTAGCATGCCACCGTATTTCTGACCGTTAATCTCACTTACAACCGCATAAACACCGTTTTGAGGTACAAGCAGATCCTCGTCCACCATGATATTGGCTGTCGGAAAACCCAAAGTTCGTCCTCTCTCATCGCCGTGGATAACTTTACCGCTAATGGTAGGAAAACGCCCCATCATTTCCGCCGCCAGGCCAATCTCTCCATCCAGCAGGTATTTTCTTATTTCGGAAGAGGATATAATCTTGTTCCCTATCCTTTGAGCATTAATCACGCTTACTTGAAAACCGTATTTTTCAGCCAATTTTTTTAATAACTCAGGATCTCCTTTTCCTTGGGAACCAAAGGAATAGTTAAACCAGACCACAACATGAACCGCACCAATTGGAAGCAAAATGTTCTTGACGAAATCCTCGGGAGAAGTATCGGCTAAACGACGGGTAAAGGGAACTAAATATACTTTTTCTAAACCTAGATTCTCCAATATTCTAAGCCATTCTTCATGTCCTGTCAGAAGATTTAATTTCTTATCAGGATGAAGAATTTTAAGCGGGTGAGGATAAAAAAGAAGAACCGAAAAATCTACGCCAAGTTCTTGAGCTTTCTCCAATCCACACTTAAGAAGTTTTTGATGCCCCAGGTGAACTCCATCAAAATTACCTAAAGCAACAACTGTCGGCTTATAACTCTCTCCAGGTTCGATGTTATATATTTTCAATTTTGTCCTTACCTCCAATTAAGTGAAAACTCTTTCAGCCATTAAATAATACTTTTTCCGGGTAAAGCGAATCCGCTCTTATGGTGCCAATTCCAATGAATTTACCATGACAATAAACCTGGAAGATATTCCCTCTTGATTTTTTGTCATTTTGGGAAAAAACCTCTCCATAAACCATGGATATATTTGTAGGAAGACCGTTTTTAAAAGCTTGTAAACGACTAGAGGGGATGGAAATTTGCGGCAACTCCAACCCCCATTCCGGACTCAATAAAAAGCTGGTATCATTTTCAGCCAAAAGATTTACTATTTCCTCTAGGGTAAAAGCCGAATCAAGGTCAAAGTTACCGGACTTCAATCTTAGCAAAAAAGACATATGCGCTCCACATTCCAAAGCCTGTCCTATATCATAACACAAAGATCTTATATATGTACCTTTGGAACATGTTATGTCCAGCATGGCTTTAGGGAAATCCCCTTCTTGCCACTCGAGTAATTCAAGCTTGTCAATAACCACCTGTCGGGTCTCCCGCTCAATATTCAGTCCTTGTCTGGCATATTCATAAAGATGTTTTCCGTTTTTGCGTACAGCAGAATACATGGGCGGAACCTGTTCAATCCTGCCAATAAACCGAGGCAAAATCTTTTGTAGATCATCTTTATTAACGTTGGGGATTTTTCTCGATAATTCTACCCCATAAGAATCTAAAGTATCAGTGGTAATACCAAAAGTTAATTCCGCCCTGTAACACTTTTGCTGTCCGGTATAATACTCTACCAACCTGGTGGCTTTTCCCAAACAAACGGGCAAAACACCCGCCGCTCCCGGATCGAGAGTGCCAATATGCCCGACCTTTTTTACTTTGGTTACTTTTTGAATCCATCTAACAACATCAGCCGAGGTCATGCCAACAGGCTTTAAGACATTAATTATTCCGTCCACTATCCAGTGCCTCCTCTAAAGCCGTAATTACTTCTTTTACTGCTTCCGTAAGAGGCAAATAAATCGTGCAACCGGAGGCCCGGACATGCCCACCTCCGTTAAATTTGGAGGCAACCTGATTTACATCCAGCCAGGAATTGGAACGAAAGCTCACTTTAACTTCGTTGTCTCTAATTTCTTTTAAAAGGACTGCCGCTTCGACCTGTTCAATATTTCGAGCATAATTGACCAGTCCTTCACTTAAACTTTCATCAGCTCCCGTTTCCCAAAAATCTTTCTGGGATAAAACTATGACGGCAAGAGTATTGTTGTGAAGAAGTTGCAAATTGGACAACGCTTTATGCAGCAGTTTAATTTGAGGAAAGGTTTTTCTTTCAAAAAGGATATTATTGATGGTAGCCAGATCGATTCCGGTTCTAACCAATTGAGCGGCAACTCTAAAGCTGTTCGGTGTAGTATTGCTGTAACTGAACCTTCCTGTGTCGGTAATGATTGCAGTATACAAATTAATAGCAATATTTTGGGAAATTACCACTCCCATTTTTTTTAGGAGAGAATAAACCATTTCTCCAGTAGCGGCCGCTTTAGGATCAACCCAGTTTATAGTTCCGAAATTGCTATTGGATACATGATGATCAATATTTATACCCTGCTTGCCATTAAACAATTCCTTATTTATTGTGCTATGCGCTCTTTCAGCTTCAGCGCAATCTATAAAAATCAATACATCCGGTAAGCTTTCAGGACATACATTTGAAATTAAATCAATGCCAGGGAGGAATTTCAGATTTTCCGGTATAGGACCTGCATTATAATAATATATTTTTTTACCCATGCTTTCCAAAGCCAACCCTAAGGCCAACATCGAACCCAGCGAGTCCCCATCCGGAGAAACATGGGAGAAAAGTGCCGCAGCTGGCACTTTCTCAAGTATTGAGCTCAAATTCTTGATCGGGTTATTATTTCTTCCCCTCGGCATCTTCGGGATCACCTTTCGCTCCAACTTCGCGCAGCAATTGGGAAATATGGGCACCATGCTCAATTGAGCGATCAAACTTAAACTTGATTTCCGGAACATGACGGAGCCTTATAATTTTCCCGATCTCGCTGCGCACATAGCCTGTGGCCCTGTCTAATACATCCATGCTGCTTTCTATCTCGTCCTGATTACCCATAATACTAACAAATATTTTGGCATATCTCAAATCATCCGATACTTCAACATCTGTAACCGTCACAAAACCTAATCTGGGGTCCTTGATATCCTCTCTCAGGATCCTAGATACTTCTTCTTTAATAGATTCCGCCAGACGGAAAGCCCTATGTTTAACCATTAGGATTCCCTCCAATGCTTTTTAGAGCTCTCTCTTCACTTCCTCCAAGATAAATGCTTCAAAAACATCGCCTTCTTTAATATCATGGAAGTTTTTCAGCCCTATGCCGCACTCATAATTCTCGACAACCTCTTTAACATCGTCTTTAAAGCGTTTCAGAGACGCGATCTCATCTTCAAAAATTGTTTTTCCGTCTCTAACAACCCTAATTTTAGAAGAGCGGGTTACTTTACCTTCAGTAACATAGCAACCGGCAACAGTACCAACCTTAGGCACTTTAAATATTTGCCGAACTTCCGCCTTGCCTAGTATTACTTCCATGTAGTCCGGTTCCAACACACCTTCCATAGCAGCTTTGATATCATCAATAGCGTCATATATTACGCGATAAAGCCTGATACTGACTCCTTGTAATTCTGCGGTTGCTTTCGTATTGGAATCATGGCGCACGTTAAAACCAATAATTATCGCATTGGATGCGGCGGCCAACATAACATCGGATTCGCTGATGGCTCCAACCCCGCCGTGTATAATATTAACTTTTACTTCCGGGGTGGATAATTTCTCCAGGGATTGCTTGATTGCCTCCACAGAACCTTGAACGTCCGCTTTAATAATAATGTTTAATTCTTTTACTTCGCCTTCTTTGATCTTATTAAAAAGTTCTTCCAGACTTATCTTTGATTTTTGTTTTATTTCTTCGGCTTTCTTTTCATCTGCCCGGGCGTCGGCAATACTGCGAGCCAGTTTTTCGTCATCAACGACATTAAAAGTTTCTCCGGCGGAGGGTACGGCCGATAATCCCTGAACTTCAACAGGCATGGACGGCCCGGCTTTTTTTACCCGGCGCCCTTTATAATCAACCATGGCTCTGATACGCCCAAAAGACTGTCCAGCGATCATGACATCGCCAACATTTAGGGTACCTTTAGCTACCAGGACGGTGGCTACAGGGCCCTTTCCTTTGTCCAGTTTGGCCTCAATTACTGTGCCTACAGCCTTTCTGTTGGGATTTGCTTTTAGCTCTCTCATTTCGGCCACCAGCAAAATCATTTCCAATAAGGTATCAATATTGGCCTTAGTTTTGGCCGACACAGGCACAGCTATGGTGTCCCCGCCCCATTCTTCTACGACCAGTCCATATTCGGTTAATTCTTGCTTGACTCTTTCCGGATTGGCTTCGGGCTTATCAATTTTATTAATAGCGACTATAATCGGTACGTTTGCTGCTTTAGCATGATTAATAGCTTCGACAGTTTGGGGCATGACCCCGTCATCAGCGGCTACGACTAAAACAGCGATATCCGTAACTTGGGCTCCCCTGGCTCTCATGGCTGTAAAGGCTTCATGTCCGGGTGTATCCAAGAAGGTAATCTTTTGGTTTTTAATTTCTACTTGGTAAGCTCCAATATGCTGAGTTATTCCCCCTGCTTCCGTAGCGGTAACATTTGTAGAACGGATAGCATCGAGCAATGATGTTTTTCCATGATCAACATGGCCCATTACTGTTACCACCGGCGGGCGAGGCTTAAGATCTTTTTCATCATCCTCCACGTCTTCGATAACAGTCAGTGGCTTCTCAACTCTCACTTCTACGGTAACGCCCATTTCATTGGCCACAATTGTGGCGGTGTCGGAATCAATCTCCTGGTTGATGGTAGCCATGACGCCAAGTTTCATGAGTTCTTTAATAACTTCGCTGGCTTTTCTGCTCATGCGCGAGGCTAACTCTTGAACAGTTAAACTCTCCGGTATAACTATATGCTTGGGCGTTGTATCCTTTTTCTCTTTAGGCTGAGAACGTTCATTCTTCCTTAAAATAACAGAAAGATCTTTTTCAGCGGTACGCTTCTTGCCAAAAATGAAATCCTTGTTTTCATGCGCTTTCTTCTTGTCAGGAGCCTGTCTCTTAACCGGTTGTTCAGCCACAGTCAGTTCAACCGATTTGCCCTCAATTTTAATTCGTTGGGTTTGAGGAGCTTTTTTATCGAATCCAGGCCTTCCAACCGGTGCCGGTTTTCTACTTCCCTCAGGATGGGGTCTTGCTCCCATGTTTTGACCGGGTTGACGTTGGCCGCCACTAAGGCGAGGTTCTCCTTGAACTTTAGACACATTTGACCTTTCCCCGCTCACTTGGGGCTTTTGTCCGACGGTTATCCGAGCCTCATCATTTTTGGACCCAGGTCCGACAGGCCTGCGCATCTCTCCACGCTGCCTTTGGCCCTGCTCCGGCGGTCTTTTCATTTCGCCCGGAGGGCTTTGGCCTGGCATAGGCGGTCTTTGACTTGGGGGTTTTCTAACTTCGCCTGCACCTACAGGTTTTGAAGGTCTTTCAATGGTCTTTTGACCATGCATAGGCGGCTTTAAGCTTTGCAGGTTTTTTATCTCCCCTGCTTGAACGTGCCCCTGGCTTGGCGGCATCCTGTTATCCCCCTGAAGTTTGGCTTCCGTAACCTGTGACGATGGATCCTGCCGCTTGGCACCAGGGTACTGCGTGACTTTCTCCTGTGAAGGCTTTATACCTTCTGCTGGTGATTTACGGTTTTCTGGGGGGATCTTACTTTCTTCGGCCGGTCTTTTTGAGATTTCCCCTTTATTCTTTTGATCTGTACTAGGGTGGTTTTTTAAAGCACTAGGTTTTCCTAATATCTGTTTTATTTTGTTGGCGTCCTCTACAGCTATCGCACTTAAATGATTTCTT
This sequence comes from Peptococcaceae bacterium, assembly GCA_012523535.1. Lineage (GTDB taxonomy): Bacteria > Bacillota > Desulfitobacteriia > Desulfitobacteriales > Syntrophobotulaceae > JAAYMU01. The sequence goes on along the minus strand of JAAYII010000259.1, from coordinate 4,842 downwards.
ACTTCAATACCTATAAGATTCAATTTTTCGATGACTTCTTTGCTCGATAAATTCAATTCTTTCGCCAATTCGTGAACCCGTATAGTGCTCATTTTGTCACCCCCAAAAAACGTGAACTATATATAACCCTTCAACTCCTTACTTTAAATTTGGAGGCATTGGAGCGCCCCCATCTCTAAGCATTGCCTCTGCAAAACCTTTGTCATCAATAAGAATTATTGATCTTGGCGACAACCCAACAGCTATGCCCAACTGTTGTTTTGTTCCCATTCTTAAAACAGGAATATTTAAATCTTTGGCCCAAGGAACAAATTTAGTGTAAGTTCCAGGAGAATCCTCCGCTATGATCAAGAGATGCCCCTTTTTCTTTTTCATTAATGCCTCTACTTGAGATTCTCCAGTATAAACCTTACCCGCCCTTCTGGCAATACCCAATAGAGAAAATATCTTTTGGTTCACGTAGAATTCATCCTTCTTTCCAATTCGGCGAGCAATTCACTTGATGGTTTCACTGCAAAAGGCTTTTCTAATTTATTTCCTTTTATTGCTTTCTTCAGACATTCCAAATCCGGACAAAGATATGCACCGCGCCCATTTTTTTTGGAAGTAGGGTCAAATTCCAATACTCCCTCGGTAGTTCTTACAATTCTCAATAGCTCTTTTTTGGGTTTCATTTCTTGACATCCCAGACACATACGCATTGGAATCTTACGAACCTTCATACTTTCACCTTCACAGAAGAGTCTCCCAAACAATAACTGTGCCACAATTTTGGATTTTGCTAAATATTAATCTTTGGAGCGGTTACTATCCGAGTCTGACTGAGCGTCATCCTCGGGGGATATTTGCTCATATCCAACTTCATCCTGCCCGTACTCACCTTCCGAGTCACCATATTCACTGTATTCTCGGTATTCCTCCGGTGAATATTCAGAATGCTGCTCGTAATTATCCTCCCCATACTCTTCATAGCCTTCTTCTTCATAGTTCTCTTCATCATATTCTTCTTCAGCATATCCTTCATCATATTCTTGGTCATCATAAGCCTGATCGTAGCCTTCTTCATAACCTTCTTCATAGTATTCATCATAACCTTGATCGTAGCTTTCTTGATCATAGTCATCATAAGTTTCGTCATAATCGGTATATTCCCCGTCATAATATTCAGAGTCATAATAGTCATTATATTGGTCATCGGAAGCAAAAGACTCTTCCGGGATCAAATTTTGAGCAATTGCTTGAGATTCACTTTTTATGTCAATCTTCCAACCTGTCAGTTTCGCCGCCAGTCTGGCATTTTGACCCTCTTTGCCGATTGCCAGAGACAACTGATAATCGGGAACAACCACCAGAGTTACTTTATCCTCGTATTTGGGATAAACCCCTAAAACCTTAGCCGGAGATAAAGCATTGGAAACAAACTCAACCGGATCCTGAGACCAGTTAATAATATCCATTTTCTCCCCTTTTAGTTCATTGACTATGTTTTGCACCCGGATTCCTTTGGGACCTACACAGGCACCCACCGGGTCCACATTTCTATCCCTGGAATAAACAGCAATTTTGGATCTGGAACCGGCTTCTCGGGCAACGGCTTTAATCTCCACAATGCCGTCATGGATTTCAGGAACTTCCAATTCAAAAAGGCGTTTTATAAGACCCGGATGAGTACGGGAGAGAAGGATCTGCGGGCCCTTGGTTGTTTTCTTTACTTCAACCACAAAGGTTTTTATGCGTTCATGTGGTTGATAAGTTTCACCCGGAATCTGTTCTGAAACGGGTAAAATGGCCTCAATTCTTCCCAAGTCGATAATTACATTGCGTTGCTCATACCTCTGAACAATGCCTGTAACAATATCTCCCTCCCGATTAATAAATTCATCATAAATAAGCCCGCGTTCCGCTTCACGGATTCTCTGAACAACAACCTGTTTTGCTGTTTGAGCTGCAATCCTGCCGAAATCACGCGGGGTAACCTCAAATTCTACAATATCTCCAATTTCATAATTTGGATTGATTTCCTTGGCTTCATTCAGGGATACCTGTGTACGCGAGTCTTCAACATTTTCCGTAACGGTTTTCCGAGCATATACTTTGATTTCGCCGGTAAGTCTATCTATATGAATCCTTACATTCTGTAATGAAGAAAAATTCTTTTTATAAGCTGAAATAAGGGCTGCCTCAATTGTTTCAAACAAAATCTCAGCAGAAATACCCTTTTCCTTTTCCAATTCATGAATCGCTTCAATGAACTCCATGTTCATGCTTTTGTCTTCCCCCTCGTCACTAAAATTCAAAAGTAAGATGAGCTCTTTCTACGAGGTCAAATGGAATAAATACTTCTTGTCCATCGTATTCCAAAATGACATTATCGTTTTCTATACCTTTGAGATAACCCGTAAAACAAGAATAACCCTGATACGGTTTGGTTGGGTAAACGCTAACCAATTCTCCTTTATACTTTTCATAATCCTCTCTATTACGCAAAGGGCGTTCTATGCCCGGGGACGATACCTCCAACATATAAGCCTGAGGAATCAAGTTTTTACGATCAAGGATTTCACCAATTTTTTGACTTGCTTCAGCACAATCGTCAATATCGACTCCACCCTCTTTGTCGATAAAAAATCTCAGATACCAGTGAGCGCCTTCCTTAACATACTCTATATCTACCAATTCCAGACCAAGCTCTGAAATTTTGGGTTCAACCAATTGCCTGACTTTGTAAAGCACAGACTTACTCATTTGTTTACCCCTTTAACATGTTTTTTCTTGTTTAATTATCCTACAAATTAAAGAGTGGGTAACCCCACTCTCAACAAAAAATCTTGCTCCAAATTAATTCCTCATCAATAATATCATAAACTTTTTTACTCTGCAATATTCACCCGTATCAAAACAAACTTAACTGGTTTTTTTGGGGAAGACCTTCCAAACAACCATGATTCTCGAGAATTTCAATAACTGTTTTACTGAGCTTGGCTTTAAATTGAAGATCTTCCACTGATTTCAAATTTCCTGTCTCCCTCAATTTGACCAAACTCTCAGCTGCCGCTTTGCCAAGACCTTGCAAGGAAGAAAAGGGAGGCAATAGTCCCTCGGGAGTAATCAAAAAACGAGAAGCATCGGATTCCCATAGGTTTACGTGGCGTAATTTAATCCCGCGACAATACATTTCATTGGCCAACTCCAGAATAGTGAGCAGATTCTTTTCTTTGGCACTGGCATTATTGCCTTTCGCTTCTATTTCTTTAATCGCTTCCCGGCACTTGGCCGGCCCCGCACAAATTAAATCCGCATCGAACTCATCAGCTCTGACGGTAAAATAAGTAGCGTAGTAAGCTTCCGGATAGTTGATCTTAAACCAAGCTATGCGAAAAGCCATAATAACATAAGCGACAGCATGGGCTTTGGGAAACAGGTAACTTATCTTCTGGCAAGAATCAATATACCACTCAGGCACATCATGTTCCTTCATAATTTCGATATCCTCTTCACTAAGCCCTTTTCCTTTTCTTACATTTTCCATGATTTTAAACGCTCTACTGGAATCAATTCCTTTTTGAATCAAGAAAATCATTATGTCATCTCGACAGGCAATAATCTGGGAAATATCGGCCGTTTTGCTTAATATCAAATCTTGGGCGTTGCCCAGCCACACATTGGTACCGTGGGAAAGGCCGGAAATACGCACCAGGTGAGAAAAGGACTTGGGCTTTGTGTCTTCAAGCATTTGTCTGACAAATTTTGTTCCGAATTCCGGAATGCCCAAAGTTCCGGTTTTGGAGCCGATCTGCTCCGGCGTAACCCCTAGGGCTTCGGTACTGGAAAAGAGGGATAAAGTTTTTTTATCATCCAGGGGGATTTTTTTAGCGTCTACTCCGGTTAAATCCTCCAGCATTTTAATAACCGTGGGATCATCATGCCCCAAAATATCCAGTTTAACCAGGCGCCCGGAAATAGAGTGATAATCAAAATGAGTGGTTATAATATCCGACGAAGTATCATTGGCCGGACGCTGTAAAGGAGTGAAATCGAAAACATCGCATTCCTTAGGGATAACCATAAGACCGCCCGGATGTTGGCCGGTTGTCCTTTTAACTCCGGCGCATCCTTTTACCAGCCTGTTTAACTCTGTTTGGTTATACCTGATATTTCTTTCTTCCAAATAGTTCTTAACAAAACCATAAGCAGTTTTTTCAGCAACAGTGGAAATTGTGCCTGCTCGGAAGACATTTTCCTTGCCGAAGATTTCCTCCGTGTATTTATGGGCTCTGGCTTGATATTCACCGGAGAAATTAAGGTCTATATCGGGGACTTTATCCCCTTTGAAGCCCAGAAAGGTTTCAAAATAGATGTCATGACCGTCTTTAACCAGTTCCTTTCCGCATTTCGGACAATTTTTATCCGGCAAATCAACTCCTGAGCCGACGGAACCATCCAAAATAAACTCGGAATAGAGACATTTTTCATTAGGACAGCGGTAATGGGGAGGAAGAGGGTTGACTTCGGTAATGCCGGTAAAGGTAGCAACCAAAGAAGACCCGACAGAACCCCGCGAACCTACCAAATAGCCGTCTTCATTAGACTTTTTGACCAGCAAATGAGCAATATAATATAAAACTGCAAAACCATTGCCGATAATGGAATCAAGTTCTTTGTCGATAACTTTCTGGACAATATCGGGCAAGGGATTGCCGTATAGTTTATAGGCATTATTCAAAGCCATTTCTCTAATTTTTTCGGCCGCCCCTTCAATTTTAGGCTCGAATAATCCATCCGGGAAAGGTTTTATTTTTTCAACCTGTTCTGCAATATTTTGAGGGTTTTGTACAACCACTT
>JAAYII010000258.1 GCA_012523535.1 Peptococcaceae bacterium | reverse complement strand
GATGTATTTATGTAAGGGAGTCAGTTAAAATCTTTTAACCTAGGGCTTATATAAGGTCACTTTTTTTATTTTGAGCAATACAAATTTTTTAGAGAATGATAAAATAAATATGGTAATATTTAAAAAATTAAAATTAGGGAACAATTAAAGACAGTGCGCCAATTTGATTATTATAGATGAAAAAAGGAGAGATATCTATGAACTTAAAAGGAAGCAAAACATATGAAAATTTAATGAAGGCCTTTGCCGGTGAGAGCCAGGCAAGAAATCGCTATAATATTGCCTCGGCTGCCGCGAAGAGCGAAGGATACCATGTAGTGGCAAATGTATTTGATTATACCGCGGACCAGGAAAGGGTTCACGCCAAAGTTTTTTATCAACTGCTAAAAGACTATACGGGCGATACCATTCAAATTTCCGGGGGTTATCCCGTTGATTTGTACGAGGACACGGTTAAGGCCCTGAGAGCAGCTCAACATAATGAGTTGGAAGAATGGGGCGATGTATATAAAAGTTTCGGTAAAATAGCAAGAGAGGAGGGCTTTACAAAAATTGCCCATACTTTTGAGGCCATCGCCAATATCGAAAAAGTTCATGCCGACAGGTTTGGAAGATTGGCTGACGAAATAGAAAATGGAACCATATTTAATAGGGATGAGGAAATTGTCTGGATATGTACCGTATGCGGCAATATTCATGTAGGCAAAGAAGCGCCGAAAATTTGTGCCGTATGCAATCATCCTCAAGGATTCTATATGCCCTTTGCCGAATCCCCTTATGAAAAATAAATTTATCTAAAAATATTTTATGGCAAAACAAAGGGGACGTAACGAAATTTAAGCTCGGAACGTCCCCTTCGATTATGGTTATTTTTTCCGAACAGGAATCCAAACTTCGCTATAAGCGTAGTCTTTTTTGTCTTTGTCCATTTTAGTAAAAGAAAAAATAGGAGCATTTATGATTTCGTAATTGGAAGAGGGAAGCCATTCGGAATATACACTGGCCATTGTTTGCTGTAACGTAGCAGGAAAGGGTCCCTCATTAGGAAATACTGCCCAGGTGCAGGCCGGAACCGGCACTTTTTCCAAGCGCTCACTTACTTTATCTTTAGTTGTCAAAACCCCTATCATATGAGTTAAATATCCCTCTTCCTTTAAAAAATTGGCATCGGCATCATAGGAAGCATTGATAATTTCATAAGGAGCAATATTTTGCAGAGCGTGCATTTCTTCTTTTTGTTCATCCGTTATGCTTTCGGCAAGTTTGACAATCTCATAGTTAATTCCTTCAAATTGCATAGGAACGCGTTTAGTTACACCGACTAAATTGAACGCCGGTTTGTCGACAATTCTGAATTCCATAGGAGTACCTCCTTTAACGGTTATTACGAATGAGAGTCTGGGAAAAGATTTGGAGACCTTTGTTTTTAAAATCTCTGAGGGTAAGAAACCACTCCATTTTTTGAAAGCTCTGGTGAATCCGTCAATTGACTGGTAACCATATTTAAAAGCGACATCGGTTACTTTTTCTCCGTTTAATAAATCCTTATTGGCCTCGGACAACTTCCTGTTTTTGATATATTCACTTAGCGTAAACCCGGTAAGATAAAAAAATACTTTTCGAAAGTGATGATCAGACATCCCGATTAATTCAGAAACCTTCTCAAGCGCCAAATCATCGGTTAAATGTTCTTCAATATAGTCAAGAACCTGATTTAATTTATTTAACATTAACTCCCTCCCTTTTTATATGTACATAATACCAAAGCCAATGGAAAAAATGCTCGACTTTAATAAACTTGATAAATCGAATTGTTCTTGGAAGTTGGAGGGTTTTGTGTTTATGAATTATTTATATTATATATGGGATATCATTTTTTAATAGATGGGCGGAACGGACCCTATTAAGGCGGCAGGAAATACCCTTTCGGGAACACGGAGTACCAAGAGGAAATGGGGTGGAGAAAGATTAATTTTCATACCGGAGGCAGGAGAAAGAAATGTAAATGGAGGGAGTTATATGGATAACGGCATTAATAGTATTGATAACCTTTTTGAAAACACCATCAGGTATTTTGACAATTTATGGCCCAAGAAAGATCAAAAGGAAAAAGATCGGCAGGAAGAAAAAAAGTCTCTATGGGACAACAGGGCGGAACAATTTAACAGTTACGGCACTGATGAGCGCAGGGAAAAAATCGTCGCTTTTCTGTT
>JAAYII010000257.1 GCA_012523535.1 Peptococcaceae bacterium | reverse complement strand
ATGGATCCCTTCCGCCAAAACCTGCAGCCCGTAAAGTTCCGCCGCCCGTTTGCCGGCAATTACCGCTTGATGGTTATTGGCTCTTTCGGCAAGCATTTTGGCGCTTACGGCTGTATTGCTGCAGGAAATCAGTTTCCATTCCGGGTGGCGTTTCAGAAAGTTACTGCATTGGAGAAAGGCTTGGGGATGAGAGATTACTTCCCGGACGGATTCCAGGCGGGTTCCCGGGTTGACGAGCAGGTTATGGTCGATCTTGACTATCTTTTCGCCCACAATATAGAAACCATAGGCGGACAAGAGATCATAAACCTCGGTGATTCCCCCGGTTAAAGAATTTTCCAAGGGCAGTACGCCGTAATCAATATCCTTGGCCTGCAAAGCCTTGCAGACATCCTCGAAACTGGCATAGTTTTTTCTTTCCAGGGGCCCGTCCCCAAAGTATTCCAGGACAGCCTGTTCACTGAAAGAACCGGGCATGCCTTGATAGCCGACAATCCCGGCCGTTCTGGTCATGTGCCGGGCTTGTACTTGTTTGCTCAAATCCATTATGGTTTGGAAGAGAATCCGGACCTGCTCTTTATATTCAGGCCTGGCCCACAAAGCGATTTGGTCCAGCACTTTTTGCTCCCGGGCTTTATCCGTAATGGCCAGGTTGTTGGCTTCTTTATACCGGGCTACTTTTGCGGCCGTGTCCATTCGGGCTTCAAACAGCTTAAGCAGCTGCCGGTCGATTTGATCGATTTCCCCTCTAAGCTTATCCAGTTCATTATGGGTTAAATTCAGTTCATTAGGAGTTAATTCATTATGAGATTTATAATAGTCTTCCAAACCGTTCTCATTTGTTTTTTCATTTATACCAGCCATGAACCGCTCTCCTTTTCCATTAATAAATCCAATAAAGCCAAGGCGGCGGCAGCTTCCACCACCGGGACGGCCCTGACCACGATGCAGGGATCGTGCCGGCCTTTAATTTTTAATTCAACCTCCTGCTTGGTGGCCAGATTAACCGACTTTTGAGCCCGGCCGATGGAAGGGGTGGGTTTAAAGGCCGTTTTAAAAGTTATGGGCATGCCGTTGGTTATGCCCCCTTGAATTCCCCCGCAGTGATTGGTGTCCGTCACAACCCGCCCCTCTTGCCAGCGGAAAGAATCGTTGGCCTGGGAGCCTTTCATTTGGCTTAAACTGAAACCATCGCCAAATTCGACTCCTTTGACCCCCGGAATGGAAAAGAGCAAATGGGCGAGTTTGCTTTCCACCGAATCAAAGAAGGGGGCTCCGAGCCCGGCCTTAATTCCCAGCACTGCGGTTTCCACCACTCCGCCCACCGAGTCCTGCTCCTCTCTGGCCTCCAGAATCTTTTTTTGCATTAGAATTCCTTTTTCCTCATTTAAGACCGGGAAGTCCAGAGCATTTAGCCCCAGCAGGACATCCGGGCTTAAAGACGGGGAATCGAAAGCTTCTTCCCTGACCTCGGCAATACTTAAGATATGGCTTCCGATGGTAACCCCTTGGCCGCTCAAGATTTTTTTTGCTATGGCGCCGGCCAAAACCAGCGGAGCCGTGAGCCGCCCGGAAAACATGCCGCCCCCGCGGTAATCATTAAAGCCGAAATATTTAACTCCGGCCGTGTAATCGGCATGGCCGGGGCGCGGGATATCCTTAAGTTCCTCATAATCCTGGGAATGTTTGTCCTTATTCCTGATCAGGAAACAAAGGGGAGCGCCCGTGGTATGATTTTGAAAAACGCCGCTGATTATTTCAAACTCGTCCTTTTCCTGCCGGGAAGTGGTCAGAAGGGATTTGCCCGGCGCTCTTCTGGCCAGTTCCAGATTAATGTATTCCTCGTCGATTTCCACTCCTGCCGGCAGGCCGTTAATTACCAGGCCGATAGCGGGACCATGGGATTCTCCAAATAAAGAAATTTTAAGATAATCCCCCCAAATGCTGCTCATTGCATCCTACCTCCCAACATTTTAAAATCGTCCCAAAAATTCGGATAGGATTTGCTTACGGCTTCAAAGCCTGTCAAAGTCACGGCCTGTTGGCAGCGCAAAGAGGCTACGGCCAAAGCCATGGCAATTCTATGGTCGTTCCAACTGTCCACTTCTACCCCGCCTTTTAAACTCTCTACTCCTTCAATTTCCAGGCCTTCTTCCAGTTCCTGCACTTGGGCCCCCAGCTTGTTCAACTCCGAAGCTATGGCCTTTAGCCTGTCGGATTCTTTGAGCCTTAAGCGCCCGGCATTAACAATGCGGGTTGTCCCTTGACTTAAAGAAGCCAGCACGGCCAGCACCGGAACCAGATCCGGGCACTGGGAGGCATCGATTGTTGTCCCGTATGTCGAGGTACGCCTTGCGGATAAAATGTCCTGCTTAAACCGGATGTCCCCTCCCATTTCTTTGACGATTTCCACAATGGCCCTGTCGGCTTGCAACGATTGGGGCCTTAAGTCCAGGCAATCTATCCTGCCGCCTATCACGGCGGCCACAATCCAAAAAGCGGCCTGAGAGTAATCCCCCTCAACTTTATAAGAGGCGGCTTTATACCTTTGATTTCCTTTGATTCTAAATTCCTGAGGGCTTGTCTGCTCAACTTCGATGCCAAATTTATGTAAAACATCCAGCGTAAGATGGATATAGCCTTCAGATTGCACTTCCGTAGTAATATGCAGCCGGGAATCCCCGTCTAAAAGGGGCAAGGCAAACAACAAACCGGATATGAACTGGGAGCTTACATCTCCTCTTAAGCTGAATTCCCCGGGATAAAGACTTCCTTGGACGGTTAGCGGCAAAAATCCACGGTTGTTGGCATACTTTACCCCTTGCTCATCAAAAATCCGGTAATATTCGGCCAACGGCCGTTCTTTAAGCCTGCCCTTTCCTTCAAAAGTTACGGCCTGGCCGGTTAAGGAAGCCAAGGGAAGCAGAAAACGCAGTGTTGATCCCGATTCCCGGCAATCGATAATTTTTTTCGCGGTTTGGGGATATCCTATCCCCTTAATCTCCAGGATTTGGCCTTGGTCTCCTCCGGCGCCGGGTATAGCCGCTTCTTCAACCACCCGGATATTCGCTCCCAAAGCCGTCATTCCTTCCACAGTGGCCAGGATATCCTGGGACATGACAATATTCTCGATTCTGCTTAGACCTTGAGCCAAACCGGCGCAAATAATGGCCCTGTGGCTAATGCTCTTGGAAGGCGGGACTTTGATTTGGCCTTTTAACTCGGCCGGTTCAATACGAATTGGCAAACTAACTCCTCCTATAGCTGTTTTCGACTTTCGCTTGCTTGTTGCAGCAGTTCTTGAAGGGCCCCTGCATTTGCCTCTTGCAAAGCCCGTTTGATTTTGTTCAAATTCTCGGTAAAAATGTCCAACTGGGGCAAAATATTATCTTTATTATCCAATAATAATTCCTTCCATAAATCAACATTCATATCCGCCACCCTCGTTGCGTCTCGAAAACTGCCCCCCACAAATTTGCCGGCCCGGGCCAAAGAGTTGCTGTTCATAAGGGCGGCGGCTATAATATGGGGCAAATGGCTGGTCAAGGCAATTATCCGGTCGTGTTCCTCGGGATCCATATAGATCACGGTTTTACAGCCTATACCTTTGACCAGACTTACTAATAACTCCACGTTTTCCTGCCGGGCCCCCACCGGAGTCAAAATATAGTTGGCGCCTTGGAAAATCTCAGCCGAAGCCTGGTCAAAGCCGCTTCCCTCCCGCCCTGCCAGGGGGTGACCGCCAACAAAGTCCAGGTCCGGTCTTAAACAAAGTTTGATCTCGGAGACTATTCTTT
>JAAYII010000256.1 GCA_012523535.1 Peptococcaceae bacterium | reverse complement strand
GTTTAATAGCCTTTTAAATCTATGAAAATTAAGGTGTGAGTAATGATCAGAGAAGAAACAGTATTGCAAAATCAGCTTCTCGATCCCGAAGCAAGAATATATAAACTTGTTCTTAAGGGCAAGGTAGCGGAAACAGCCCGGCCCGGCCAGTTTGTCCACTTGAAAGTAAGTCCCACTCTGGATCCGCTCTTGCGCCGCCCCATAAGCATTGCCGGCATTAACCGGCAGCGGGGGGAAATAACCCTTTATTATCGGGTTGCCGGCAGGGGAACGGAACTTTTGGCAGGGGTAAGGGAAAAGCAAACTTTAAACCTTATCGGCCCTTTGGGCAACGGCTTTACCATGCCCAGCGGGGGGGAACTTCTCCTTTTGGCCGGGGGCATCGGTATTTTTCCGCTATTCTCTTTGCTTGAGGCTTTGGACAGGACCAAGGTAAAACTCAAATTGCTGTGGGGCGCGGAAAACCGCCGGTTTCTACAAGCCGTAGGTCTTAAAACCTTGGAGCAAATGGGGGTGGATTATGAAGTGTCCACCTTGGATGGCAGCATGGGCCGCCAGGGCTTAATTACCGCTTTACTGGAGTCTTACTTGCAGGAAAGAAATTATACTATAGGAACGCAATCATTAAAATTTCCCGGTGATCCTTGGACCAAGAAAGATTGGGATCCCACCGGGGAGGAACGGTCTCCTTTAAGAGCGGTTGCCTGCGGTCCCCAAGGCATGCTCAAGGCGGTAACCGCAATCTGTTTGCAGAAAGGGGTGCCAATTGAGGTATCCCTGGAAGAGCGCATGGCTTGCGGCGTCGGGGCTTGCTTGGGCTGTGTCTGCACCGTAAGAGGGGCGGACGGTGCCCTGGCCAGAAAGAGGGTTTGCCAGGACGGACCGGTGTTTGACGGCAGAGAGGTGGTCTGGGATGAAGAAGGTTGATTTAACTACCCAATTAGCGGGAGTGAAGCTTAAAAATCCGGTAATTACCGCTTCGGGGACTTTCGGTTTTGGGGAAGAATATGCCCGTTTTTACGACCCTTCACTGCTGGGAGCAATTACGGTTAAGGGGATAACTCCCTTGCCCCGTTTAGGAAACCCTGTTCCCAGACTGGCAGAAACCCCTTCCGGAATGTTGAATTCCGTGGGTTTGGAAAACCCCGGTCTTGAAGCGTTTCTGAAAAGCTACCTTCCCAAGTTGGAAAAACTCAAGACGGCCGTGATAGTCAATATATCCGGCTTCTCACTCGACGACTATGCCCTGATGGCTTCTTCACTGCCGGAGGATTCCTGTATTGCCGCTTTGGAAGTAAATATCTCCTGCCCGAACATAAAACAGGGCGGGATGGCCTTCGGCACCGATCCGCGCAGGGCGGAGGAAGTTTTGAAGGTTACCAGGAAGCATACCAGGCTTCCGCTTATAGCCAAGCTCTCACCCAACGTAACCGATATAGTCGAGATGGCCAAAGCGGTGGCCAGCGGGGGAGCGGATATTATATCCATGATTAATACCCTTTTGGGTATGCGCATAGACATAAAAACCAAAAAACCTATCCTGGCCAACACCATGGGAGGGCTTTCCGGCCCGGCCATACTTCCGGTGGCAGTCAGGATGGTTTATCAGGTTTATAAAGCCGTCGATTTGCCCATTATCGGTATGGGCGGCATCAGCAGCTGGCAGGATGCCGTGGAATTTATGCTGGCCGGGGCTTCGGCCGTGAGCATAGGTACGGCCAATTTTGTCAATCCCATGGCACCTTTGGAAATAATCAGCGGCTTGGAAGAATACTGTCGCCGGGAAGGATATCACTCCATTAAAGAAATAGTGGGTTTGGCCCATAAATTATAAATTAAGCAATTTATAAGTAAGTAGTTTACATGGTAAGGAAATAAGTCCTTTATTTGGTAAGAAAATAAGTATTCGGCTTGCAAGTAAATGAGTATTTTGCATAGTAAGCGTTGATGAGTAAAGTTGTAGAAATATTTATTCTGGTCGAAGGGAGGAGCAAGCTTAATGGCTGAATTGGATTCCTTAGAGGAAACAGAACGGTTGAACAGGAAAGTAATAGTGGCTTTGGATGTGGATTCCGGGGAAAAGGCGTTGAATTTGGCAAAAAAACTGCAGAATTCGGGCTGTTGGCTTAAAGTGGGGCTGGAACTCTACGCCTTGACGGGGCTCAAACTTATCGATGATTTTAAAACTATGGGGTTCTCCGTTTTTTTGGACCTGAAACTGCACGATATTCCCACTACGGTGGAAAGGACTTTAAAGGTTTTGGCGGCTTCCGGGGTGGATATGATCAACGTTCACTGCAGCGGTGGCTATGAAATGATGGCCAGAGCGGCGGAAGTAGGCCATAAGCAGGGGAAAAAAATAATTGGGGTTACCGTTTTAACCAGTTTGGACAGCCAGGATCTTCAGGCCATCGGCATGCAGACCGCCGCTCAAGAGCAGGTTTTAAGATTGGCCCAGCTGGCTCACAAAGCCGGCTTGGACGGAGTGGTAGCTTCAGCCCAGGAAGCGCCTATGCTACGCCGGGAATTCGGTCCGGAGTTTTTGTTGGTTACACCCGGTATCCGTCCAGCCGGCAGTGAGAACAACGATCAGGTCCGGGTTTAAACACCTCGCGAAGCCCTGAGGGCAGGGAGTTCTTATCTGGTGGTAGGCCGGCCGGTGACAAAGGCGGAGGATCCCAGGCAAGCCTTGGACAGACTTTGGGACTAGAAAGCCTGGACCCTAGTTTAACAAGTCTTGGGTCTAGTTGAACAAGTTTGAGGACAGGTTTTGTAATTTTATGAAAATAGTTATTGGGTAGCTAAATTTTAAGAGTAAGGAGAGGCGGGTTAGTAATGTCTAATAGCAATGCAGAAAAAAATAGCCAAATTCTGCAAATATTCAAAGATACCAATGCTCTTCTAGAGGGACATTTTTTATTGACTTCGGGCAAACATAGCGCTCAGTATATGCAATGTGCTCAGGTTTTGCAATATCCGCGGATTGCGGCCACTTTGGGCCAGGAACTGGCCGGGAAGTTTGCCGGCTTAGGCATAGAAACGGTAATCGGTCCGGCCATGGGAGGGATTATTGTAGCCCATGAAGTGGGACGGGCCTTAGGGGTTAGAGCAATTTTTGCGGAAAGGCAAAACGGGAAGATGACCCTGCGCCGGGGATTTAAGCTTAAAGAAACGGAAAAGGTACTGGTGGTGGAAGACGTGATTACAACCGGCGGCTCGGTTCAGGAAGTAATTGAAATTGTGCGAGAAGCCGGAGCCGAGCCGGTGGGGGTTGGGGTTTTGGTTGACCGCAGCGGGGGTCAAGTCGATTTCGACGGCTTGCTGCTGCACAGTTTGCTGCAAATGAATATCGAGGCTTATGAGCCGGAAAATTGTCCTCTCTGTGCCCAGGGGATACCTTGGGAAAAGCCGGGTAGCAGGAGCAACAATTAAATGGGGGATACTTTTTTAATAGGACTTTTATTATTGGAGTTAACCTGAATTGAGGAGATTTGCCTGATTATTGCATAAGTGTTAGTATTATTTTAGTGATAAATTGCTCTTGCAAGGTTTAAAGAAAGAGGAGTATAGACTATGTATGTAGCACCTTTGTATCGGCCTCCCAGCGAAGCCAACAGCTTGATTTTACAGATCACCATAGGCTGTTCGCACAATCAATGCACTTTTTGCTCGATGTACAAAACAAAAAAATATCGTGTTAAATCTCTGGAGGAGATTAAACAACATATTCAATGGGGAAAAAGCCTTTACCCCCATGCCCGGAGAATTTTCCTGGCGGACGGCAATGTTTTGAGTATGCCTACTCAAGATTTGATCCAGGTCTTGCAGATCTTATTTGAGGAATTTCCCTACCTGGAAAGAGTTACGGCTTATGCCGGTCCCAAAGACCTGCTGGAAAAAAGCAGCGAAGAATTGGCCCTCATTCGCCGGGCAGGTTTGTCCATGCTCTATCTTGGCATTGAAAGCGGCAGCGCTCAAGTATTGGCCAATATAAAAAAAGGGGTTAGCCC
>JAAYII010000255.1 GCA_012523535.1 Peptococcaceae bacterium | reverse complement strand
GATAACACCACAGCCTAAAAGAGAAGCGACATCGAAAGGCATATCTTCAGGAATCTTAATCAGGCATTCTTCAGGAGCCAAAGTATATTCGGCAAAACCGACCAGCGGGCCTCCGGTAGCTGTTGGACGGGTCCCGTCTTTTAATGTATAACAACTGGGTAATTTGAATTCTTGCTTGCCTTTGGGGCAAAGATGGGGGCGTCCGGTTATGCAATAATGGCATTGGCCACACCCGGCCTTAACCAAACTGGCCACAACATGGTCCCCGGGTTTGACATAGGTTACCCCTTCCCCGACTTCTTCCACCACGGCTGCGATTTCATGACCTGCCAAGACAGGCAACGGGCATTCTCCATGTTCGCCTTTTACCGAATGAATATCGCTGCCGCAGATAGCCGTTGCCATGATTTTCAATTTGACTTTCCCAGGGCTAACGGGGTCAATGTTGACATCCTCGATTACCGCCGGCTTACCAAATTCATACCAAACAGCTAATTTCATCTCTTCCCGACCTCCCAAAACTTTTTTTAAAATAAGATATTTAAAGGCTAATTAATCCCCAGTTATTGTGTATTAAACGATAATCAATGCCTTATCGCATATCGCTTAATGCATTGTACCTCCGCCATCCACAACCAGGACTTGGCCGGTAGCAAAGAGTTCTTCGGTGGTAAAGAACAAAATGGCGTGGGCCACATCTTCCGGTTTGGCTACTCTTCTCAAAGCCATCATGCTGGCAATCATATCGATATGTTCTTGCGTCCGGTGATCCTGCATGGTTGTGAGCGTAAATCCGGGAGCTACACAGTTGACGCAAATATTATAGGGACCCAATTCCCTGGCAAAGTTTTTGGTTTGGGCCATAATACCGGCTTTGGAAGCGCAATAAGGGGCGGTGGCTATCCTGCCGTCCAATCCTGTGGTTGAACTAACATTCACAATCCTGCCGTATTTTTGTTTTTTCATATAAGGAGCCACGGCTTTAACACAGTTAAAATGTCCTTTCATATTGACGTTGATAATCCTGTCATAATCGGCATCATCGATCTCATCAATTGTAAACTGGTCTTCTCTTGTTTTGTCCTGTTTATCAATGCCGGCATTGTTAACCAGAATATCAATTCTGCCGAACCTATCCATAGCTTTTTCCGCCATGGCTTTAACAGCCTGCCAATCGGCAACATCGGCCTCAATGGCAATAACGTCCGGGGTGATTTTCTCGATTTCCGCTTTGGTTTCATTAATGGATTGGGCGCTGCGGCCGACTAAGACCATTTTGGCCCCGGATTTGGCTAAGAGTAGAGCCGTGGCTTTGCCTATTCCTTTACCAGCTCCGGTAACAATGGCAACCCGACCGTGATGATCAACTTTCATCATTGGTTCTTACCTCCTCAATAAATTTGGCTAAATGCCAAATTCGTTAACCTAAACCAAATTTTTTTAAGCCAAATTCTTTATCTAAAGCCAAAATTTTTCAAGCCAAATTCTTAATAATCCTCATTACGGTATAAAGCGTTATAAACCGTGGTCAAGGTAAACTGAGGCATCATTAACTGGGCAAGAGGTTTAAAGTCCATATTGGCCGGCAACTTGGCAATTAGTTTGTCGACGACTTCCGGCAGCGGTTTTTCCCGTTCGTTTTTCAAAGCTGCTGCCGCCTCCGTAATTCTTTCAGCAACTTCTAAAGAATCCTCCAAAAAGCGTTTGACTTCAGAACCTTTTTTTATTATCGAAGGGGGCAAGTTCATTCCCCGGTAAGGATGGCAGCCAATAAGCATACCTAAAGGTATTTCCTTAAGGCGCTTGACGGACTGCTTGTAAGCTTCCAAGTCATAAATGATAGGCAGGCTGCCGTCAGGTGAACTTAAGCCGCAAATTGAATCTCCGGTGAAGATCATACCTTCCTTTTCCCAATAATAACCTACTGAACCCAAAGTATGACCCGGCAGGTGAATAACCTGCAATTCGATGCTGTCTCCAATGGGCAGCAGGTCGTTGTCCTCCAGACGGCGATCAACCTTTAATTCCGGACCCATTTCCTGCCTAAAAGCTTCTCTGGCCTTGGCCAGGTCTTCTTGAGGATTGCTTGCTTTAGTTACCGGGGCAAAATACCGATCAAAACAAGATTGGTGATCTTCGAGAAAAATTGCATCTTCCCGATGGATCATTATCTGGGGATTTCCTGATTCCTTGAGAAAGGCATTGCCGCCCACATGATCAAAATGTCCGTGGGTATTGAGTACGAAGTTGACATCCTTTAAAGCCAGGTCGTATGGTTTCAACACTGCGGCCAGTTTCTCCGGTGAGCCTAAAGGCGGGCCGGTATCAATCATTGTGTTTTTCCCGTCTTTGATCAAGTAAGCCCGAAAAGTAATATGGGCCGGCTCCAACCAAATATCCAGGGGATAAATTTGGGAATGAATTTTTTCTACCAAGAATAAAATCCTCCTTTTTATAATTTGTATTTCTAGCCGCTTCTAAAAAATCCTTAAATTTCCATACTTATCATAACTCATAGCAGCCTGTTCTTTAAAGATGAACTTTTATCCCTTGCGAGGTTTTGATACCGATGAAATCTCCGGACAACAGGACAAATTCACCTTCTGTTTCTCTAATGTTCTGCCAATGCTGATCCGGTTCTTTATCCAGCGGTACTCCCTGTTTAATCAAGGCATTTCTTACCTCTTTCCCGTCCAATTCTCTGGGAGTAAGGCCGCTTTGCAGGCATAAAGCCGCCGCCGTGCCTACCGCTTGTCCCGTACTCATGCAAGTGGCAATCACCCGTACCGCCGCATTGGCGTTAAACTCCGCCGAAACACACCTGCCGGCAACCAATAGATTGTCTATCTTTAAAGGGACCAAAGAGCGATATGGGATTTCACAATACTCTCTGGGATTACAACGAGCCTCATACCCTCCCGGTTTGACAAAGGGGTGCATGTCGTCCGAGCATTGGGCCGGTCTGCAAACCGCCGGTTCTTGAGGACTATCCAAATGAACATGCCGGATAAAACCCAAACGAGGATTTGTGGGGTGATGAGTATCCAGAAATTCCGGGAATTTGGCTATG
Source organism: Peptococcaceae bacterium (assembly GCA_012523535.1). GTDB lineage: Bacteria > Bacillota > Desulfitobacteriia > Desulfitobacteriales > Syntrophobotulaceae > JAAYMU01. Next base: position 761 of record JAAYII010000255.1, on the reverse strand, counting down.
CCGTCTTCGAATTTACGGGCACAGACCACATCTTCATCCCTAAGAATATATTCCCCGACAATACGCCTTGAATCACGGACCCCGTGCAAATTGGCCAATCCTGAAACCCTGCAGTTTTCAAATCCCGGAACATATTTTTTAAAGAACTTCTCCATCCATATGATCTGTTGGTGCTGTTCAATTATTTGCCTGGTCAAGTCCTCAACATCCGTATTGCGGGTATAGTAGCTGTGGGTGGTCATAATGGTAATATCCGCATTGTCTTCGGGAGTTTTGGGCACAGGATAAATCAATGCAGTAGGGAAGATCTTAAAGGGCAGATCGCCGTTCTCCACAGCTTTGTCTATTAAATCAGTAACAAAGGTCATCTTTCTGAGCACGCCATGTTCGGCTTCTTCTTTCTTATTCCAAGCCTGGCTTGCTTCTCTGAATTTCCGCATATTGACATTGGCCATGCGGAAAGCCAAGGTGGTGGACATATTGAGACCTGCAAATTCAACACTGCCAATTTCACAAGGAACCCCGGCATAAGCAGCCACATCCGCATCTCCGGTGGTATCGATAACTATTTTGGCCGCAATAACCATTCTCCCTGATTTGCAATGGCAAACAACTTCTTTAATTAGATTGTCTTCCACGTTCACATCAACAGCACATGTCCCGTAAAGAATTCTGACCCCGGCTTCCAGAAGCATTTTCTCCAACATTATTTTTCCTTTATCGGGATCTATAGATGGAGTATGGGGACGGCTATATAAGTC
>JAAYII010000254.1 GCA_012523535.1 Peptococcaceae bacterium | reverse complement strand
ATTTTCGTTCCCAAAGCTTTGCCTCCTATAAGGTGGAAATGCAAATGTCCGACCTGTTGCCCGCCATCGGCACCGACGTTAACAACGACTCTATAACCGGAATCGGCCACACCCAATTCTGCGGCCAATTTTTTAATAACCAGTAAAATATTGCCTACTACAGTTCCGTCTTCGGGGGTTAGATCATTTAGACTGTTCAAATGTTTCTTCGGAATAACCAGGACATGCACTGGTGCAACCGGGTTGATGTCCTTAAAAGCTAAAATTTCATTGTCCTCGTATACAGTTTGCGATGGCAATTCTTTCTTAACGATTTTGCAAAAAATACAATTCTCCATAATGTAATCCCCTTTTCCTTATTTTTATTTCTTTTTTATATTTTCACTTATTAAGCCTTCGACTTGGGTATAAAGCTTTTGTCTATTAACTCCCTGTAGCCGGACAAGATTTTTGGCAAAAATGGACAAGATTTTTGGCAAAAATTATATCACTTCTCAGAAGTATTTCCAAGGTTTCACTCTCTTGTATCAGCCGCCTCATAATGAGGCGATTCATGCAAAAGAGCGAGGTTATTAAAGACTTCCAGGAGGGAGCAGCCGAGAGGCCGCCCCTCCTTTTGTCTTGCCGATTAAGCGGTCTGTGTGCCTTCCACTTCAGCAGCCAGATACTCGGCCACTGGGATGATATACTCTTCAGGAAGGGATTCAATATCTCTTTTCTCTCTTTTAACGAGTGCAGCGTATACAGGAATCCTTTTCCCGGTTTCTCCCGTCACATCCCGTCTTATCCCGTTTTGTCAATTATCTTGTCTGAGTACACTCCCGCTTTATTCATTCACCCTACTTGGAAGCAATAACACTTTTGCTCAATATCGACTCGTCGCAATGGTTCAATGTATTTATGTTGGGGGACATTATATACAAATAAACAGTACTGTTATATTCCGGAAAATACCTGGCATATATACGTCCATGGGTAACCATGGTTCTAAATTCTTCGTTATTGTCTTTTAACAAGGGGTTGCCGTATTGGATATATGCTCTTCTACTGCCTTTAAATTTGTGTTCAGGACTGTTGACCAGCATAAGAGAATCTATTCTGACCCAATCTTCATATCCGACATACTCAACATCTTTTGTAATCTCCTGGGAAAGGATTTCCATTTTTAATTTACTCGCCGGACAGCCTAAACTTTGCAGAACCAAATACTTAAAGTCATACTGAGGGACGGCAAAGGTTTCTTCCAGATTCAGTTCCCCTTCCTCGGTAAAACCGTAAATTTTATTTTGTTCGTTTTCCTGAACTACGTATCCTCCATAAAAGCTGTTAAAATACGGTGAATCTCTATCAAAGAAAGCGGAAGAACTGCTATTCCAACTAAAGCTCCCAAAATTGTAAAGGATAGTTAAAGAAAGATCCCTACCCATAAATTCGGAAAAACCCCTGTCATCATTAAAGGTCATGACAAAAGGGAACCAATCTTTTTCCGGTGTACTGAGCCCCCCAGGTATTTTCAGGACGATGTCGTTTCTTTCTAAAAGGCTGAATTTTTTTTCCCAGGCACTGTAGGCATACATTACAACATAGCTTCTTGCCTGGTAATAAAGAGGAGCTTTCAACAATAAAAAGCCTAAAACCAAAACCACCGCCAAAATTATTCCGATCACTTTGGTTATTCGTTTGATCTTTCCCATTTTCGATCCTTCATTCTAACGCATCCTTCTTATTTGCGCTTATTAAACATGCTTAATCTTAATTATAATCCTTATTTTAAGTTTGACCAAAAGGTTAAGTAATATATTCTTCTCTCAATATACACTTTACCAATTGACCCGGTTGAAAGGGTTCTGTTCTTAAATTTGCCGGCAGTTTAAGCTCAATATAATTTTTGGTATGTCCATGGGCCGCGCCGTCTTCGGTTACTTTTTCCACCAATAGCTCCAGCTCTTTTCCTATAAACTGTTGGATATATTTTTGTTTGGTTTTTTGGCCAATTTCAATAATTTCGCGCACCCTTTTGGCTTTAGTTTTATTTGCTACCTGATTGGGCATCTCCGCCGCAATGGTACCCGGTCTGCGAGAATAAGGGAAAGCATGTATTCCGGCGAATTTACAACTTTCAATAAATCTTAAGGACTCTTGGTGTTCCTCTTCAGTTTCTCCGGGAAAACCGGCCATTATATCTGAAGCCAAAGCGGCCTCAGGTAGCCTCTCCCTGATTTTTTGCAAAAGCTGTGCGTAATAGTCCGTAGTATATGGTCTTTTCATGGCGGACAGAATTCTGTTGCAGCCGCTTTGTAAAGGTATATGAAAATGGGGGCATACGGCCTCGGCCGACGAAATCACTTCCAATAGTTCGTCCGTAAATTCCAGCGGTTCGATGGAACCCAATCTAAGTCTGTTCATCCCGTCCAACTGTACCAACTCGGCAATTAAACCGGCTAAATTAATGTCCGTTTGTAAATCCTGCCCGTAAGCTCCAATATGAATTCCGGTAAGCACAATTTCTTTATAGCCTGAAGCCAATAAAGCTTTTGCCTCGTTAATTACATTTTTCGGCTCCCTGCTGCGGGAAGGTCCACGGGCATAGGGAACGATACAATAACTGCAAAACTGGTTGCAGCCGTCCTGGATTTTGAGCATTGCTCTAATCCTGCTTTCACGAACTATAACGGGCAGTTCCTCATATTTCATATCCCGATTGAAAGATTTGACATGACTAAAAGTCTCCTTCTTTTTACCGCCGGTCATCCTCAAATAATCGAAGATCAACTTCCGGTCCTGGGTCCCCACCACCAGGTCCACGCCTTCTATTTCTGCAACCTCGTTGGGATTTATTTGGGAATAGCATCCCATAACCGCAATGACACTGCCGGGATGCTCTTTGATTATCCTGTGGATTAGTTTTCTTGACTTGCTGCTCCCGGTAGCAGTCACGGTACAGGTATTGATAATCACCGCATCAGGATTCTCGTCCTCTTTAACCACCCTGAAACCTTCCTCAACGGCGTACTGGGCCAGCGCTTCACTTTCGGTCTGATTAACTTTACAGCCCAGCGTCAGAAAACATACTTTCATCCGCGATCCTCCAACAAATCTGATAATTCCTTAACTCTGATAATTCCTTAACTTAACAGCAATTTATCCTTAAACACTCAGCCAAGATCGCCAAAATGGGTTAAGACCATGGTCAGGGCAGCTATCGCGGCCGTCTCGGTCCTTAGGATTCTGGAACCTAAAGATACACTTCGAGCGCCCAGTTTTTCTTGGGCCTGACTGATCTCCTCCGCGGAAAACCCGCCTTCCGGGCCGATAAGAACGGCTATTGGATATTCTGGATTAAATCCTGCCAAAGTATGACGAAAGGAATACCTTTTTTCATGCTCATAGGGTAAAAGCCATTGAGTGCCTTGGGGCAACACAAATTCAAGGTTATGCCAGTCCGTTATTTGTTCGATTTTGGGCTCCACCACCCGCCGGGACTGTTTGACGGCTTCCCCGGCAATCCTTTGCCAGCGACTCACCCTATCTTCGGCTTTTTTGCCCTCCAACTGCTTAACCGCCCGGTGGGTCCTTAAAGGTATAAAGCCGGCCATGCCAAGTTCAGTGGCTTTTTGAATAACCCAATCTATTTTATCCCCTTTGGCCAAACCCATTACTAAATATACTTTGGTCTTGGCTTCCACTTCCGGGTATTCCTCAAGCACAACCCGGCACAAAGCGCCGTCTTTCTCCAGCTTTTCTATAACCCCCAGCCATTGCAGTCCGGAATTATCAAAACCATACACTTTTTCCCCGGTTTGCAAACGCAAGACTTTAGTCAGATGATGATAATCCTGCCCGGTTATGTAAAAGAAACCTTCCCTATGGGCTACTGCTCTAAAACGGTGCATATTATCCCCTCAAGAAAACAAATATTTCTTGATTATAATACACTAACGGAATCGGGCCTTCAATAACACCCATCCTGCCTCTTCCATCGATCCTACAACCTCAAGACCCTGTTCTTCCATTTTGCCCGTAACCTCTTTTACCCGTTCCGCAATCAGCCCACAAGCCAAGAATATACCCTCAGGCTTCATTAACGACGGTAATTGAGGCAGTAATTCGATTATTACCTCAGCTATAATATTTGCTACCACCACATCAGCCCGGCCTGTAAAAACTTCCCCCAAATTGCCGGCTCGCACCTCTACCCTGTCTTCCAGACCATTGAGCATAACGTTTTCCCGGGCAATTTTAACTGCTAACTTGTCGATATCCCCGGCCTGAACTTTGGCTCCAAGTTTTGCCGCGGCTATGGCCAGTATGCCCGAACCGGTTCCAATATCAAAGACTAATTGGTCAGGCTTAACATGCTCCTCAATGGCCTGCAGGCAAAGGGAAGTCGTGGCATGGGTACCAGTACCAAAAGCCATTCCCGGATCGATTTCGATCACCACTTGGCCCTGTTGGGGAACAAATTCCTCCCAAGAAGGCTTTACCACGAAATTCTTGCCGATTCTCATAGGCTTAAAGTACTTTTTCCATTCATGAGCCCAATCTTCTTCCTTAACCATTGCCTTGGCCGATTCAATAACCCAATCCGGAAAGAGTTGTTTAAGTATAAATAATTCTTCCCTTAAGGCTAAAACTTTAGACTCCAAATCATCGTCCTCAGGGAAATAACCTTTAACAATACATTGCCCCTTCGGTTCAATTTCCCCAAAGATATGGCAATCCCATGTTCCGGATTCAATATATTCTTTTACCAGTTCCGGCGATTCAACGCATACCCCTTGGCAACCCAAACGATAAAAAATATCGGTAACAGCTTCTTCTCCCGCTGATGAAACCGTTACCGCAATTTCCATCCAGTTCATAACTAATCTCCTTAATTCATATCCTTAATTTATCAATCTATATCCTTAATTATTATATCCATTTATTTTAACATAAAATATCAACCCATAGCGTCGCGGACATTTTCTTTTACCCGTTCCCAGAATGACTTTTTGCCAAGCTGCTGGTCAACGGGCGTGATACGGGCAAATTCCCTAAGCAGTTCTTTCTGTTTTTCCGTAAGTTTGGTTGGAGTAGTAACAACGACCTTGACGTGCAAGTCACCGGCCCCTGAACCTCTGCGATAAGGAATGCCCATGCCCTTAATCCGGAAAACCCTGGAGGTTTGAGTTCCTTCAGGAATTTTCATTTTCACATGGCCTTGCAAGGTAGGTACCTCTATTTCATCCCCTAAAGCCGCTTGAACAAATGTGATGGGAATTTCGCAATATAAATCATTGCCGTTTCTTTCAAAGAACTCATGAGGTTGGATATTTAAAACAACATAAAGATCACCTGACGGACCGCCTCTTTCCCCGGCTTCGCCGCGTCCGCTTAAGCGAAGGCTTAAACCGTCTTCAGATCCTTTAGGAATATTTACTTCTATTCTTTTTACAGTGCGCACTTTTCCTTTTCCGCGGCACTTATCACAGGGAGTGCCGATTACTTTACCTTCGCCGTTGCAAACAGTACAAGTACGAGTGGTAGTAATCTGGCCAAAGGGAGTCCGCTGCACCGTCCTAATCTGCCCGGTTCCTCCACACTGTACACAAGTCGCAGGCTTGGTTCCGGGTGCCGCTCCGCTGCCGCCGCAATGTTGGCAAGTATCGGACATGGGGACTTCAATTTCTTTTTTGGCGCCAAAAGCAGCTTCTTCCAAAGTGATACTCAAATCATAGCGTAGGTCGGCGCCCCGGACGGGCCCTCTTCTTCTGCTGGTTCCGCCCATACCGCCGCCGAAAAACATATCAAATATATCCCCAAAGCCAAAGTCAAAATCGGAAAAATCAAATCCGCCAAACCCTTGACCGTTAAAGTCCACTCCGGTATGGCCGTATTGATCATATTTAGCTCTTTTTTCGGGGTCACTTAATACGGCGTAGGCCTCGGTCGCTTCCTTAAACCGCTCCTCTGCCTGTTTATCACCCGGTTTAACATCCGGATGATTTTCTCTGGCAATCTTTCTATAAGCTTTTTTTATTTCATCCAGACTGGCTGTCCTGGGAACACCGAGCACCTCATAATAATCTCGCTTCATTGGCTAGTCTAAACTCCTCCCTGTTGTACGCTTTGAAGATTTCAAGCCTATCTTCAAAGTCGAAGTGGGCACAAAGATTTCTTTGCGCCCCCAACTCAATTCCAATATAATATTATACTATTTTATCGGGCTTAATGTTAAGCCTATTTATCCTTGTCAACTTCCGTATATTCAGCATCGACAACATTATCATCAGGATTTGTCTTCCCCTGATCCTGCGTTCCGGAGCCTGCTCCGGGATTTGGTCCTGCCTGACCGGTATTAGGTCCTCCCTGTTGCCGATACATCTTTTCCACGAAGGGATAGAAGACTTTGGTTAGAGCTTCAGACTTAGCCTTAATATTTTCTACATTATCGCCGGTTGCAGCACTTCTCAGTTCTTCAACCGCTTTCTTGATGCTCTCGATTTCAGCGGGATCGCCTTTGCCCTCAAAGTCTTTCAAAGCCTTTTCAGCCTGATAGGCGAGAGAATCAGCCTGGTTTTTGGCATCTACCAGTTCTCTTTGTTTTCTATCCTGCTCGGCATGGGCTTCCGCATCTTTACGCATTCTTTCAATTTCTTCTTTGCTCAGACCGGTGGAGGAGGTGATCGTTACTTTCTGCTCGTTGCCCGTAGCCAAGTCTCTGGCCGAAACATGAACTATACCGTTGACATCAATGTCGAACTTAACTTCAATCTGGGGTACACCCCGAGGAGCAGGCGGAATTCCTGTGAGTTGGAAACGACCCAATGTTTTGTTATAGGCCGCCATTTCTCGTTCTCCCTGAAGCACGTGAATGTCCACAGATGTCTGGTTGTCCGCGGCAGTGGAGAATATTTGCGATTTGGTGGTAGGAATAGTGGTATTGCGTTCGATAATTCTGGTAAACACTCCGCCTAAAGTTTCGATTCCAAGGGACAGCGGTGTAACATCGACCAGAACTATATCTTTCATTTCGCCGGCAATTACACCTGCTTGGATAGCTGCACCCAAGGCAACTACTTCGTCCGGGTTTACTCCCTTGTGAGGTTCTTTGCCGCTGATTCTTCTAATAGCTTCCTGAACAGCCGGTACACGTGTGGAACCTCCAACCAGAATGATCTGATTTATATCATCAAATGTCAGTTTGGCATCTTCCATAGCCTGACGAGTCGGGCCCATGGTAGCTTCTATCAGGTCGCTGATAAGCGCTTCAAATTTGGCCCTGGTTATATTCATATCCAAATGAAGCGGGCCTTCGGCAGACATGGTAATAAAAGGCAGGTTAATATTGGTTTGGGTAACGCCGGAAAGCTCTATTTTGGCCTTTTCCGCAGCTTCTTTCAGGCGTTGAAGAGCCATTCTGTCTTTAGAAAGATCTATTCCATGACTTTTCTTAAACTCAGCCACAATATAATCAATAAGGCGTTGGTCAAAATCATCGCCACCAAGGTGATTATTTCCGCTGGTAGCTTTTACTTCCACCATGCCTTGGCTCAGTTCCAAAATGGAAACATCAAAAGTACCGCCGCCCAAATCATATACCAGAACGGTCTGGTCCTTTTCCTTATCCAAACCATAGGCCAGTGCGGCAGCGGTCGGTTCATTAATAATCCTCATTACTTCGAGTCCGGCAATTGTACCGGCATCTTTGGTGGCTTGACGTTGAGCGTCGGTAAAATAGGCAGGAACAGTAATAACCGCCCGTTTTACGGTAGTGCCAAGATAGGCTTCAGCATCGGCTTTCAATTTTTGCAGGATCATAGCCGAGATTTCCTGAGGGGTATAATCTTTGCCCATCAAATTCACTTTATAATCGGAACCCATATGGCGTTTAATCGATATAACCGTATTCTCGGGATTGGAAACGGCCTGCCGTTTTGCCACCTGACCTACAAGCCTTTCCCCGTTTTTGGAAAAACCTACAACTGAGGGTGTAACTCTTGCCCCTTCAGAGTTAGGAATAACAACAGGCTCTCCACCTTCAATTACGGCTACACACGAGTTCGTCGTTCCCAAGTCAATACCGATAATTTTATCACTCATATTTTATTTTCCTCCTTAGCATTTAAACTATAACCTTAACTGCTGAAATTGATTCCATTAAAAAAATTAGTTACAACTAGCCGGATACTTTAACCCTGCTGGGTCTTATTACTTTATCTTTGAGGTAATATCCCTTTTGTAGTTCCTCTAAAATAATATTCTCTTCCTGATCCGATTCTTCCCTGAACATGGCTTCATGCAGGTTAGGATCAAACGGCTTGCCCACAGCCTCAATAGGCCTCAACCCTTCCTCCTCCAATATTTTCATAAACTGGCGGAAAATCATTTCCACTCCTTGCGAGAAAGAATCAAAGTCCTTATTCTTTTTGGCGGATTCCAAAGCCCTCTCGAAATTATCCAAAACCGGAAGCAAGGATGATATTATCCTCTCCGAAGCATATTTGCTAATCTCTTCTTTTTCCTTCACTGTTCTCTTTCTGAAGTTATCAAACTCCGCTTTTAACCGTTGCAAATAATTGAAATACTCCTCAGCTTGTGTCTTTGCTTCCAAAAGCTCAGCTTTAAGAGCCGACGTATCATCATCAGGCTTAGTTTCAGGAGTGAAGGTTTCACTCTCTTGCTCGGCATTTTCTGCAACTTGCTCTGGCCTGTTTTCAACTGTTTCCTCTAATATATCCGCGGTTGTACTTTCAACCGTTTTATCTTCCAAATTTTCTTCCTCCAAATAATTAGTATTATCACTCACGGACCTGTGCTCCCTTCCTAAGTTTTCTGATTCCGATACCTGTTGGTCAACATATCAGTCAAACTCTTAGTCATATAGTCAACAATAGAAATTGCCTTGCGATAGTCCATCCTGGTAGGGCCTAAAACCCCAATCGTACCGATTTGCTTACCATTAATATTGTAAGTAGCAGAAATTATGCTGCAATCTTTAAAGGCAAGATCCGGGTTTTCAGAACCGATAGTAATGTTTAAGCCTTCACCTTTATCTTTAGGAGCTAACAGCTCCTGTAATTTCCGATTTTCTTCAAATATGGAGAACAGAGTTTTAACTTTATTGATATCCTTGAATTCCGGCTGATTCAACATATTGAGCGTTCCGTCGAGATATACTCGTTCCGTATTGTCTCCACTTTTTTGATCAAACATTCTCTCCAGAATAGTCAACATGCCATCAATTATCCTGCGTTTCCTGGCAAGTTCTCTATATAATTCATTCAGCAATCCTTTTTTCAAGTCGGAAGCTTTACTGCCGCTTAGCTTTTCATTATATATATTGGCTAAAATCTGAAGTTCTTCCGGAGTAGTATCGGTGCCTATATCGACAATACTGTTCTCCACCATTCCATTATCCTTAACCGTAACCATAATGGCTTTTCCATCTTCATAAGGCAAAAAATACAATTTCTTCAGAGTGCATTCCCTGGTTTGGGGCTTAAGGACCAGACTGGTGAGATTTGTAATTTGTGATACAAGCTTTCCGGTATATTCAATTACTTCTTGAATTTCATCCAACCTTTTGGCCAGTTCTTGATTGATCATCCTTTTTCTTTCTTCGTCCAGATCAAAAGGATCCATTAAATTTTCCACATAATAACGATAACCGAGATCGGACGGAACCCTGCCAGCAGAAGTATGAGGCTGTTCAATGAACCCAAGTTCTTCCAGGTCGGCCATTTCATTGCGGATGGTAGCCGGGGATACCCCTAACTCGAATTTTTTTGATATGGTCCTAGATCCAACAGGTTCAGCGGTGGCTATATAATCCTGCACAATGGCTTTTAAGATTTTTTGTTTTCTCTCATCCATCTGCATAGTATGCCACCTCCAGCTTTAATTGTTAGCACTCTATCCAGGTGAGTGCTAATCATCTGCCCTTACATTAGCACGTTAAAAATAAGTTGTCAAGAGAAAAGTGGAAGTTTTTGTTTATCAAGTCTATTCTAAAATAAAATCTCTAATTATGGAATTAGCCACAAAATAATAGGAAGGATTAAGTTTGATTCTGCCTTTTTCCAAATATATGATTTTTTTATTAATATATTTTAACAATAACTGTCCATAAATATCCTGGATTTGCCTCCCGAATTTGCGGGCGAATAATTCCGGATCTATACCCTCCGCCGTCCTCAAACCCAACATAATATATTCAGAGATAAGCTGTTTTGGAGTCAAAATCTCCGTTTCTAAGGGATCCACAGGTTTGCTGCCCTTTTGAGTTATGTTGCTATATTTAAAAATATTCTCCCAATTCTTATATCTCACCCCATTAAGGCAAGAAACCGCCCCCGGTCCTAAACCCATATATTCTTCGCTTCGCCAGTAAGAAAGATTATGCCGGCATTCAAAACTGGGCCGGGCAAAATTGGAGATCTCATAATGCAAGTATCCTTGTTTTTGAAGATAATCGGTTGCCAGCTCATACATATCAGCCTGTAAATCATCATCAGGAACAATTCCTTCTTCCCCTTCCGCCGCTAAACGGGCAAGGGGAGTACCCTCCTCAATAGTCAAGGCATAGAGTGAAAGATGTTCAGGTTCCTGGTCTACAGCCCTCTGCAACGTTTCTTGCCAGGCACTTATAGTTTGGCCGGGAAGACCAAACATTAAATCCAAGTTTATATTCTCAAAACCGGCCTGGCGAATAAGCTTTATACTGTGATATACATCTTGGGCGGAGTGAATTCGTCCGATTTTTTTCAGCAAATCGTTGTCAAAGCTTTGGATTCCCAACGAAATTCTGTTAAAGCCATAACTCAACAATAAATCCAATTTCCCGGAGTCAAGAGTCCCCGGATTGGCCTCAACCGTTTTCTCCGCTCCGGCTTGAAAAGCAAAAAGCTCGAGGCTATCCAACAGGCACTCAAGCTCTTCCCGGCTCAAAACAGTAGGCGTACCTCCCCCCAGGATAAGGGATGAGATCCCCCCCTCAGCTTCTTGCAGGCGCAAACCTATCTCTCGCTTTATTCCTCGCAAATAGGAGGAAACCTCCGCTTTGGTATAAGGTATGGAAAAAAAGGCACAATAATTACATTTTCGGCGGCAAAACGGCACATGCACATATAAAGAAGGCATGGATTCCTCCGGGCTGCTAATCATCCATTTTAAGTACGGCCATAAACGCTTCTTGCGGAATTTCAACGCTGCCTACTTGTTTCAAGCGTTTTTTCCCCTCTTTTTGTTTTTCCAGCAGTTTTCTTTTACGGGTGATATCCCCGCCATAACACTTGGCTAAGACATCCTTACGCAGAGCGCGAATGGATTCCCTGGCAATAACCCTGGAACCAATTGCCGCTTGAATAGGCACCTCAAACATTTGGCGCGGGATAAGGCCACGCAGTTTTTCCACCAGCTTGCGGCCGCGGGCATAAGCCCTGTCCTTATGCACAATAAAAGAAAGCGCATCCACTACTTCACCATTAATCAAGATATCAAGTTTCACCAGTTTGGCCTCTTTATAGCCGATTAATTCATAATCCAGAGAAGCATATCCTTTAGTCCTGGATTTTAACTGATCAAAATAATCATAGATTATTTCACTTAAAGGCAATTCATAAGTCAAACTTACCCTGGAAGTTGTTATATAATCCATGGTCAGAAAAGTTCCTCTTTTCTCCCGGTTAAGCTCCATTATGGCTCCCACGAACTCGGAGGGTACAAAAATTGTAGCCTTAACCACAGGCTCTTCAATGGAGGCAATTTGTCCCTCCTCTGGCATCAGGGCCGGATTATCGATTAAGAGTTGTTCGTTATTTACGGTGTTTACCTTATATACCACACTGGGAGCCGTAGTTATGATGTTTAGTCCGAATTCCCTTTCCAGCCTCTCCTGGACAATCTCCATATGCAAAAGTCCTAAAAAACCGCAGCGGAAACCAAAACCCAAAGCTGCCGAAGTTTCCTTTTCATACATCAAACTGGCATCGTTAAGCTGCAGCTTTTCCAAAGCATCCCGGAGCTTATCATAATCGGAGGTTTCCACCGGATAAAGGCCACAAAACACCATAGAAACCGCTTTGCGATAACCCGGCAAGGCCTCGGATGCCGGACAGTCAGCATCGGTTATGGTATCACCCACCCGGGTATCGCTGACATTTTTGATACTGGCCGCAATATAACCAACTTCACCCGCATGCAGCGCCTCAACAATATTCATGGCCGGCGTAAAAATTCCGACTTCAGTAACTTCAAAAACTTTGCCCGAGGACATCATTTTTATATTGGTCCCCTTGCTCACTTTACCGTCAAAAACCCGGATATAGGGAATAGCTCCTTTATAAGAATCAAACTTGGAATCAAAGATCAACGCTTTTAACGGTTTTTCATCGTCCCCTTTAGGTGGTGGTATTCTTTGAACAATCGCCTCTAAAATTTCTTCCACCCCCTGGCCCAATTTGGCTGAGGCCAGGATGGCATTGCTGGCATCAAGCCCGATAACTTCTTCAATCTCCCGCTTTATCCTTTCGGGATCGGCGCTGGGTAAATCAATCTTATTTATAACCGGAATAATTTCCAAGTCATTTTCCAAAGCCAAGTAGACATTAGCCAGAGTTTGAGCCTCAATTCCCTGCACGGCGTCTACTACCAACAAAGCTCCTTCGCAGGCTGCCAAACTCCTGGACACTTCATAAGAAAAATCCACATGCCCTGGAGTATCAATTAAGTTGAGTTCATAAGTCTCCCCGTCCTTTGCTTGGTAAAGCAGGCGAACGGCCTGGAGCTTGATGGTAATACCCCGTTCCCTCTCCAAATCCATTGAATCCAGGACCTGCTCTTTGAGTTCCCTGGTTGATAAGGTTCCGGTGTATTCTATTAGCCGATCGGCAAGGGTTGACTTGCCGTGATCTATATGGGCAATGATAGAAAAATTCCTGATTTTTGATGATGCTTTAGCCATTAAGCTTTCTCTCCCCGGTACAACGATGCAATTCAACATTAAGTACCTAAATAGAATTCAGCCATAATAACTTAGCTATAGCAAACTCAGCTATAGCGGAATTACTATAACTTATAACTAGTCATTAATTATACCAAAGAAAGTTTTTCCTAAGCAATATTATGTCCTAAGCCCTTTAACCGGATTAAATTCTTACCCTTCTTTTCTTCTTTGAACCCGACGTTTTCTTGCCTATCATGGCCATAGCCATTGTATATTCTTCCATTTTTAAACTCCTGGTAATCAAGACAAAAATCGCCAAACCTATTAAAGTTCCGCTGACCAGCACCCCAATTGAGGCCAGTTTGCCAACACCGAGCCAAGGAGTGATCAGTCTTGCCCACAGCATTACCACAAATCCCATAACCGCCGAAGCAATCAGGGTTTTAAAAAACGTCCCGATTAACCTTCGGCCGTCAATCCTTCCCAATTTGATACGCAGTACCCAAAACAGCAGGAACATATGAATGATTGCCCCCAGAGTCACAGCCAAGGCCAGACCGCCGTGGGCCAAAGGCCCAACTAACACAAACATCCAGCCAATGCTGGCGGCCATGGCGATAACTCCCAAAATAACCGGCACCCAGGTATTTTGCAAAGCATAGAAAGCCCGGGGCAGGATTTGAATAATAGCTTGGGCGGTTATACCCATACAAAAATAGAACAACGGAACCGCTGTAGCTACAGTATCCGCAGGTCTAAATTCCCCATGTTCAAAAAGCACCCGCACTAAAGGAAAGCGCAAAACAATCATACCGACGGAAATCGGAACGGTGATGTAGATAATAAGCCTAATAGCACCGGATATGGTCGCCAAGAATTCCTTGGCTTTCCTAAGGGCGGCTTGTTCAGACAGCGTGGGGAAGACAGCGACCCCGATGGCCAAAGCAAAAATCCCGACCGGCAGTTGAAAAAGTCTGTAGGAATACCAGATAGCAGTCAAACTTCCCGGCACAAGAGCCGAACCCAAATTGGAATTAACGATCACCTGGAACTGATTCAAGGTATACATGATAATAATCGGTAAAGAAAGAGCCGCAATTTTTTTTACCCCAGGATGTTTAAAATCAATTAGGGGGTAATAACGAATCCCCACTCGGCGCAGGGCGGGAACCTGTACCAAAAAATTGAGAGCCGCTCCGATAACCACCCCAAAAGCAAACCCGGAAATACTGCGGGCTTCTCCCGAATCGGCCAATAAAGCTCCGAAGAAAATGACACTGGCGTTATACAAAACGGTTCCTACAGCCGAAGGCCAAAATATTTTATAAGAATTAAGTATGCCCATGGTTATTCCGCTTAAAGCCAGGATTACAGGCTGTAATAACAGGATGCGGGTTAGGTAGATAGCCAGCTCTTTGTTTTCCGGGCTGAATCCCGGTACTTGAAGCGCAATAAATTTTGGGGTTAAAAGCATCGCCAGGATAACCAGCAGACACAAAAAAAGAAAGATTAGATTAGTAACCGAACTTACTACTCTCCAACCCTCATCTTCCTTACCCTTGGCAATATATTCCGAAAGCACGGGAATAAAAGCCGCACTTAATACTCCTCCCACCAACAGCCAATAAAGCAGGTCGGGAAGTATAAAAGCAGTGTTATAAGCGTCGGTTGCCCCGGTCTTGCCAAACAGTCCTGCCATCAAAGATTCCCGAACAAAACCGAGAATCCTGGAAGTCAGGTTGGCCGCCATT
>JAAYII010000253.1 GCA_012523535.1 Peptococcaceae bacterium | reverse complement strand
TTAATTAAATTGGTAAACAAAAAACCTATTACCCCGTCCCGGGAAGAGATAGAAATCAATCCGCGGGCCAGAAGTGCGAAACTAAGAGTTGCCGAGAAACTTGAGGTCTAAACAAGAGGGGAGCGGAATATGATGATAGCGGCACAAAGAAACCTGGATTATTATAATCCTTTGCCCTCCGAAATTGAAAATTATGCTTACCAGGATGATCAGACTTTTGATGCATATAGGAGAAAGCCTGAACAGGTAAGAAAAGTTTCTCGGAGGAGTAAACTCCAGTTTCAAACTCTGGTTGTTATGTTGATAGTTATCGGTTTGTTTGGCTTTATTGGAGCCCAAACAATTCATACTACCATAGTTAAGGGAGCGGAGATTAAAGCTCTGGAAAAAGAGTTGCAAATCTTGAAGGCGGAAAATGATATGCTCCAGGTGGAAGTCGATCAGCTTGCCTCAGTGGCGAGGATTGAAAAAGCTGCTTTAGCTATGGGTATGGAGAAACCCGAGGGAACTATCTACGTTGCCAGCGGTGTGCTACAACCGGCTGAAGAAGAGGTAGGGGTAGAGCAAACTCAGAAGACTGCATCCATGCCTGCCCAAGACGAAACTAACTCCGTACTCAAAGATGTATTTAAGATATTTACAAGCTTTTTTGCCTCAACCCAAAGGTAGCGGTTTCCTGGCAGTTTAATCTACCCCTATAGTGGGGGTAGATTTTTAATGCAGCTCTTGATTCTCCGTAAAAGAATTGTCTTGCTTTTGGTTTTATGCAATATTTTTATAGCAGTCTTAATTATTCGCCTTGGCTATGTCCAACTCAGGGAAGGCCCTTTCTTTAAGAACCTTGCTCGGGAGGAGCATTTTCGGGGAGTTCCGGTAGCTGCAAAAAGAGGTAATATCGAGGACTGCAACGGCAATGTCCTGGCCATGAGCGTCAGTGCGGAGACGGTATATGCCATTCCCGCCGAAGTCAGAAAGTCGGGCCGCCAGGAAGAAATTGCCGCTTTTTTAGCGGAAGTGCTGGGGATGGAAAAAGATACCGTCCTGCAAAGGATTACTAAACGGACTTCTATCGAATATGTGAAGAAAAAAATACCTGCGGAAACGGCTAAAGCCATTAAAAATGCCAATCTTCCGGGGATAGGTATTGTCGAAGACAGTACCCGTTATTATCCTAATGGTTCTTTGGCCGCCCATATACTTGGCTTTACGGGAATTGACAATCAGGGATTGGAAGGTATCGAGTTTTCCAGAGATAAAGAATTGACCGGTATTAACGGCAGCATATTAACCGAGTATGGAGCTGACGGCATTAAAATACCCGGCGCCGAGCAGGATTTTATCCCTCCGATTCAGGGGAATACAGTCCGCTTAACAATTGATAAAAATATTCAAGCTATAGCCGAGCGGGAATTGGCCAAACTTATGGCCGGACAAGGAGTTAATATGGAGGGTAGAATACCAAAAAGCGCCTCCATTCTGGTTATGGAGCCCTCAACGGGGAGGATGCTGGCTATTGCTTCGGTACCGACTTTTGATCCTAATAACTACCAGAATTTCCCAACTAGTTCCCGTAGGATTATCGCCATTCAGAACGGTTATGAACCGGGTTCGACCTTCAAAATTGTTACCTTGGCCGCCGCCTTAGAAGAGAAAGTAATTAAACCCACTGAAACCTTTACTGACACCGGGGCTTATACAGTTTTGGGAAAAAGGGTGCGCTGTTGGAAAGCGGGAGGACATGGCACCCAGACTATGGTGGAGGTAGCGGAAAATTCCTGCAACCCGGGATTTATCGAAATGGGACAGCGTTTGGGAATGGACCGTTTCTATAAATATCTTACCGCTTTTGGCTTCGGCCGGAAAACAGGAATTGAAATGTCAGGAGAAGCCAAAGGTATAATAGCCAATAAGAAGAGGGCTACTGCTTTGGATTTGGCCACCATGTCAAT
>JAAYII010000252.1 GCA_012523535.1 Peptococcaceae bacterium | reverse complement strand
TGGCGAAATCGATTCCGGGTGAGGGGACAATACGTTGAGGGGTGTTGTCCCCGTTCTTGCTTTATTTTGATAAAATGCTTTTGACATGTTGTGACATATTGTTATATACTGAATTGAACTATATTAAGATCCAAAATTACATGGACGAGGTAGAAGTGAAGAAAGTAGCGGTAATAAACTTGGGATGCCCCAAAAACCAGGTTGATAGCGAAATAATTAGTGGCATCCTGGCAGAAAATTACAGTTTAACTTCTGATCCGGCAGAGGCAAATATCATTGTGATCAATACCTGCGGTTTCATCCAAGATGCCAAGGAAGAATCAATTGAAACCATCTTAGAGATGGTGGAGTTTAAAAAGAATGGTATTTGTGAAAAGGTTCTGGCTACAGGATGTCTTGCCCAAAGGTACGGTAAAGAATTGTTACAGGAAATTCCCGAACTGGACGGCATATTGGGTGACGGTGATCTCCGTGCCATACCTTTTGCTTTGGAGAAGGCTAATATAGGCAAAGTCTATACTTATAAAGAATGTCAAGACTTTTTATATACCCATGATATGCCCAGAATCCGCTTGAGCCCTTCCTATTTTGCTTATGTCAAAATAGCTGACGGCTGTGATAACCGCTGCAGTTATTGTGCCATTCCCCAAATAAAAGGAAGATATAGAAGCAGACCGATGGAGTCTATTGTTGAAGAAGTAAGAAATTTGGTACAAGAAGGAGTTAAGGAAATTGCCTTAATAGCACAGGATACTACCCGTTACGGTCTTGATAGATATGGTCAACCTTATTTAACGAGACTTTTGCCCGAAATTACAAAAATTGAGGGCCTGGAATGGATAAGGTTGATGTATTGTTATCCGGACGCATTTTCTGAAGAATTAATCGAAATAGTAGCCAAAGAACCTAAAATATGTAAATATATTGATCTTCCTTTGCAACATGCCTCCAATGCCATACTTAAAAAAATGAACAGGCGCAATACTGCGGAAGAAGCAATGGATTTGATCACCAAGTTGCGGCAAAAAATACCGGGTGTTTTTATCCGCTCTACCTTTATTACCGGATTCCCAGGAGAGACACAGGCGCAATTTCAAGAGCTTCTTGATTTTGTCCGCTTGGCGAAGCTGGACCGGGTGGGAGTATTTGCTTATTCCCAGGAAGAAGGAACACCGGCGGCTAAAATGAAAGGTCAAATTCCTCCTGAAATCAAGAACGCTCGTAAAGAGGAGCTTTTGGCTCTTCAGGCAGAAGTGGCCCTTGAAGTTCAACAAAAAAGGATAGGGAAGGTCCTAAGAGTCATCCTGGAAGAAAAAATATCCCGCCAAGAATGGCAAGGTAGGACTGAAGGAGATGCCCCTGAAATAGACGGCCAGATTTACTTGAAAGTTAAAAAACAACACGTTGCCGGCGATATTATTAAAGCACGAATATTGGAAGCAGACAGCTTTGATTTCAAAGGGGAGGGTCTTGAGTGAATCTGCCCAACAGTTTATCCTTGGTCAGAATATTGATGATACCAGTTTTTATGGCCATATTGCTGATCAAACTTCCGGGTGGGAACCCATATTTTGCTTACCAGGATTTATTAGCAGCCTTTATTTTTATCTTGGCGGCTGTTACTGACGGTGTGGATGGTTATATAGCCCGTAAATACAGACAAATTACTAATTTGGGCAAATTTCTTGATCCCTTGGCAGATAAACTGCTCGTTTCGGCAGCCCTCATCTCCTTAGTAGAATTGAAAATAGTAGCGGCCTGGATCGCTTGGATAATTTTAGCCCGGGAATTTGCTGTTACTGGCTTAAGAGCAATTGCAGCCGCCGAAGGCACGGTAATTAGTGCCAGTAAACTTGGCAAATTGAAAACCGTGTCTCAAATAATAGCTATTGTGGCTTTAATTTTGCAGGATTGGCCCTTATCCCATTTTAATATCTACGTTGGAAAACCATTACTTTATATTGCTTTAGCTCTTACAGTGCTTTCCGGCATTGATTATTTTGTTAAATCCAGACACTTTCTTTTTCAGCGCAAAAAGTGAGCAAACTTAATTATTAAATTCCCTGGTTTATTCGCGGCCTTTTCTGAAATAAAGCTGTTATTTCACTATCCTTATTTCCCTATCCAATAGAGTTTTCTTTTGAAAGAGGACTCTTTCTTTGTATGTGAATTCGGATATGGTGAAATAATGAAGAAGGTATGTTGCGTATATATATTGGCGGCACTTCTTAGAAATAAACGGGGAGATGGGAATAATGAAAGCTGAAATAATTTCTACAGGGACCGAATTATTGTTAGGAAAAACTTTGAATACAAACGCTTTTTATTTAACAGGCCAGCTTTCAGGAATGGGAATAGAAGTTGTTTATCATCATACAGTGGGCGACAATAAGGAAAGGCTGCTTTCTGTTGCCGGCCAGGCGCTTGGTCGTTCCCAATTGGTTTTTTTCACGGGGGGCTTGGGACCCACTGCCGATGATCTGACCAAGGAAGTAATCGGGCTCGTGTTGGGGCTCAAAATGGATTTTGACAGCAAAAGCATGGACCACATAAAAAAGTTTTACGCTCCTGCAACTGAGTTGCCCCCAGGCTCAGCAGACCAAGCTTTCTTTCCCCATGGAGCAAAAATATTGCCAAACGATATCGGTACGGCACCGGGAGCCATAATAGAAAAAGACGGCAAATACTGTGTAGTATTGCCGGGCCCTCCTGCCGAAATGGAATGTATGTTTGAACGCTATGTTATCCCCGAATTAAATGCCATCCTTAAAAGCCAGGAGAGGTTATATGTTAAAGTCTTGAAAGTATTTGGTTTGGAAGAATCCGAACTGGAACAACAATTGCTCGACATTAGGCAACAATCCCCACCTTTCTTAACTCTTTTAGATAAACATACCTACATGGATGTAAGAATAACCATGCGCAGCAATAATGAGGATTTGGCCTGGGAAAAAATAAACCAGACAGAGAGTCTTATCCGTCAGAGACTTGGCAGCAGGGTGTTTGGAGTTAATGAAGAAACCCATGCCCAGGTTGTGGGCAAACTTTTAAGGTCCCATAAGCTGACATTGGCAACGGCAGAGTCCTGTACAGGGGGACTTTTAGGCGGGACAATTACTGCTGAAGCGGGCAGTTCAGATTATTATTTGGGGGGAGTGGTAGGCTACGCCAATTCAACCAAGGAAAAATTGTTGGGTGTTTCTCAAGACAGTTTGCTGAAAGAGGGGGCGGTCAGCGCTAAGGTAGCGGCTGAAATGGCTGAAGGGGTACGGAAAGCCCTGGGAGCGGATTTGTCCTTAGCCACAACAGGGATTGCAGGCCCCGGAGGGGGTTCAGCGGTAAAGCCTGTCGGTTTAGTTTATATCGCCCTTGCCCACCCTAAAGGAACTGATGTTAAGAAATTCCAATTCGTTGGCAATAGAGATTCTATAAGAAAAATAACAGTCGAAACGGCTTTAAATATTTTGAGGGAATTTCTATTAATTTACAATTAGTCAATTGACAAAAGGTAGCTCTCAAAAGTATAATAAAGATCGAACATATGTTTTATTAAAATGAAATGCTTAAGCTAAAGTATGTAAATTTTTCAAAATGGTTATTAATTTATATAGGGATGGGGAGGCAATAATGGTGGCTACTCCGGATAAATTAAAGGCGTTGGATATCGCTTTAAGTCAAATAGAAAGACAGTTTGGCAAGGGAGCGATTATGAAGTTGGGTGAAGCTTCTGCCAGACTGTCAGTAGAGACAATTCCAACAGGTTCGTTAGCTTTGGATTTGGCGTTGGGAGTTGGCGGGGTTCCGCGGGGTAGAGTGATTGAAATATTTGGTCCGGAATCTTCCGGTAAAACCACAGTCGCTTTGCATATTATTGCAGAGGCTCAAAAAACAGGGGGAGTAGCTGCTTTTATTGATGCGGAGCATGCGTTGGATCCCATATACGCCCGCGCTTTGGGAGTCAATGTTGACGATTTGCTTGTATCTCAACCGGATACCGGCGAACAGGCTTTGGAAATTTGTGAAGCTCTTGTCCGCAGTGGGGCAATTGATGTTATTGTTGTCGACTCGGTAGCAGCACTTGTTCCCCGGGCGGAAATTGAGGGCGAAATGGGAGATTCACATGTGGGACTGCATGCCCGCCTTATGTCTCAGGCCTTGCGTAAACTGACCGGAGCCATTAGTAAAAGCCGTACTTGTGTTATTTTTATTAACCAGATCCGGGAAAAAGTCGGCGTTATGTTCGGTAATCCGGAGACAACGACCGGCGGTAGGGCTTTAAAGTTTTACGCTTCTGTCCGGCTGGAAGTTAGGAAACAAGATGTGATTAAACAGGGCCAGGATATTATTGGCAACCGTACAAGAGTAAAAGTTGTAAAAAACAAAGTAGCTCCTCCGTTTAATTCCGCCGATTTTGATATAATTTATGGGGAGGGTATCTCCAAAGAAGGAAGCATTATTGATATGGGAACCGAGACCGGCATTTTGGTGAAATCCGGATCATGGTACTCCTATAATGGGGAAAGGCTTGGCCAGGGAAGGGAAAATGTTAAGGAATTTTTACGCCAACATCCTGAAATTGCGCAAGAAATTGAAAACAGGATAAGGGAAGTCGTTTTTAACAACAAGGATAAGAAATTACAGAGTGAGAATATAAACTCAGCTAATCATGATTTTGATGATGATTATGATCAATGATCCGGAAAAATCTTGTTTGAGCGTAGCGTTAAGTCTTTTAGGCCGAAGGAAAATGGCTTCTTATACGCTTAGAAAGAAATTGGAGAACAAGGGCTATACCCCTGACGAAATACAGGCTGCAATTAACAGATTGCTGGAATGGGGGTATCTGGATGACCGCTCCTTTGCCGTAACTTTAATTAGAAATAAAAACACAAAACAATCCAAAAGAAAAGTTTTCTATGATCTTATAAAAGCGGGAATAGATAAATATTTAGCCCAAACCCTCTTGGAACAGTATTATCCGGATGAATTGGAAATCGAAAACTGCCTGGCGACAGCAACAAAGTTGCTGGCATCTGAGCGCGGTAAGGTCCCCAAAAAAGCTGCGAAGCAAGCAGCGGAAACAGAAGCCGATATTTACCAAAAAATACATGCTAGGCTAGTTCTTAAAGGATACAGTGTAAATAGTGTTTACACGGCATTGGAGCAAGTATTTGAAAGAGAAAACTATTAAAGAATGATTATAAACATAACTTGACATTATTTACACATTTCATTAAACTAATATTGAAGTTGTTTCTGGTAAATATTGACCTTTCGATAATTGGAGCTGTTTCTGGTAAATATTAACCTTCGATGGTTTTCTCTTATATAAATTGGCAAATAAATACACGATGTTTTCAAGGCATAAGTGTAGCTATTTTTAGGGAGAAAAATTTAACGGATAAGGTTATCTTTATGAGAACTGGTCCATACCAGTTTTTTTGTTGTGTAACCGATTAGCTTCTCTTTTTTTGGATATTGCTATTAAATTAAGGAGGTGAACTATTTGGAGATATCTACAATAGTTGCAGTTTTTACGGTTTTGATTGGTTTAGCAATTGGTGCTTTAGTTGGTTGGATATTAAGAAAAATGGTTGCGGAGAAAGCAATTGGATCAGCTGAGATGGAAGCCAAGAGGCTTTTACAAAATGCTGAAATGGAAGCTGAGGCGAAGAAGAGAGAAGCCATCGTTGCTGCTAAAGAAGAAGTGATGCAAATCCGCAATGAAATTGATAAAGAAACGCGTGAGAGAAGAAACGAGATTCAGCGTTTGGAAAGGCGCGTACTTCAAAAAGAGGAAACCCTGGAGAGAAAGGTTGAAGCTTTAGAGCGAAAAGAAGAAAATTTACAGAAAAAAGAAGCAGAAGTAGAAAAACTCAAAGAAGAATTAAACGAACTAAAAGCTAAACAGGTACAGGAATTGGAAAGACTTTCGGGGTTGACACCGGAAGAAGCCAAGCAAATCCTACTTAAGAACGTCGAAGAAGAAGTTCGCTATGAATCCGCCATAATGATTAAAGAGATTGAAACCAGAGCTAAAGAAGAGGCAGAAAAACGGGCCAAAAATATTATTTCTTTGGCTATTCATCGTTGCGCCGCAGACTATGTGGCGGAGAGTACGGTTTCAGTGGTAGCCCTACCTAACGATGAGATGAAAGGAAGGATTATCGGCAGAGAGGGTCGTAATATCAGGGCCTTGGAAACTTTAACGGGTATTGACCTTATAATTGACGATACTCCGGAAGCTGTTATTCTGTCTGGTTTCGATCCGATCAGAAGAGAAGTTGCCAGAATAGCATTGGAAAAGCTGATTTTGGATGGACGGATTCATCCGGCAAGAATTGAAGAAATGGGAGAAAAGGCTCAAAAGGAAGTAGAACAAAGAATTCGAGAAGAGGGAGAACAAGCTACTTTTGAAACCGGCGTTCATGGATTACACCCAGAACTTATTAAACTGTTGGGACGTTTACGTTTTCGTACAAGTTACGGGCAAAACGTTTTGAAACATTCTATTGAAGTTTCTCACCTGGCCGGTTTAATGGCCGCCGAATTGGGTGTGGATGTTCAAACGGCAAAGAGGGCTGGACTTTTACATGATATTGGGAAAGCAGTGGATTATGATACCGAAGGCACTCATGTCCAAATCGGTGTTGACCTTTGCAAAAAGTATAAAGAATCCTGGGATGTAATTCATGCTGTTGAAGTTCACCATGGTGATATTGAACCAAAAACTATTGTTGCTGTCCTGGTGGCTGCAGCCGATGCTATTTCCGCCGCCAGGCCCGGTGCTCGCAGGGAAACCCTGGAAACATATATTAAACGGTTGCAGAGGCTTGAAGAAATCGCAGAAAGTTTTGAAGGTGTGGAAAAATCATACGCCATTCAGGCCGGCAGAGAGATTCGCATTATTGTCAATCCTGATAAAGTCGATGATGTTCTAGCTCCCAGAATAGCTCACGATATATCCAAACGTATTGAGGAAGAACTGGAATACCCCGGACAGATTAAAGTTGTGGTCATAAGGGAAACCAGAGCGGTTGATTATGCTAAGTAAACATTATGTTAAATAGGGAGTCCTTTAAAGGGGCTCCCATTTTTAATCCTTTCGGGTATTTTGCCTGAAAATTATATTTCCTCCAAAATAGAGTACAGTTGCTATGTTTTACATGAAGGACTTTTGTGCAGGGTGAAGAATTATAATAGTGAGTTTATATTATTTTTTTAGGATATTAAGAATAAAATTTGTTTTTTGAGGAAAGGATAAAAAAATGACTGCCGTAGAAATTGCTGATTTAAACTCCGGTTATTTAACCCATGGAACAGGATTGCTGGTATCCATTTTATTGCGTTATCCGGAAATCGGAACAATTAGTTGTTGCAACGAACAACAGACTTTGGTTTTAAAATTTTTAATTTCGAAGGAATATGATTTTGAACCTTTGAAAAATAAACTACTCCTGGCATTGGAGTTGTTCAATCAATTCGAAGGAAGAAAAATATCTGTTTGCAGCATTGAACAGCATAAACAACAAGAAGTCGATCTATTAGTAATCACTAGAGACTTAAAAAGCATTACAAAAAATGAAATTAATCTCATAGTTGAATTTTTAAAAAGCAACATAGGGAAACAATTGATTGTTGAGCAGGGTAATTTATCCGAAGAGGAAATACTTTTACAGGAAGATGTAATTAATCATATGTTAACCGTCATCAAAGCCAATGGGACCGACAAAAGTTTTACAGCTTTGAGGGAGGATGGAAGAGTCTTAGTATTTAACAGCTAGAATTTATTGGAGTGGAATTTTCGTATGCAGATCCTATTTATCGGTGATATTGTTGGAAGGCCCGGAAGAGAAGCAATAAGAAGTTTATTGCCCACAATAATAAAAGAGTATAAACCTGACTTGATTATAGCCAATGCGGAAAATGCCTCGGGCGGACGAGGCCTGACCAAAGAAGTGGCCGAAGAATTGTTTTCTTATGGCCTGGATTTTTTAACTATGGGCAATCATGTTTGGGATCAAAAAGAAATTATCAAGTTTATTGACGATGAACAGCGGCTTATTAGACCGGCTAATTATCCCAAAGGAGCACCCGGAAGAGGTTAT
The DNA here is from genome assembly GCA_012523535.1 of Peptococcaceae bacterium. Classification (GTDB taxonomy): domain Bacteria; phylum Bacillota; class Desulfitobacteriia; order Desulfitobacteriales; family Syntrophobotulaceae; genus JAAYMU01. Next base: position 458 of record JAAYII010000252.1, on the reverse strand, counting down.
GGGATTATCAATCGCCATGGGTTTAAAATAGGGGTCATCAATCTTTCGGGTCGAATATTCCTAACGCCCTTAGACAATCCCTTTACAATGGTTATACCTCTTATAAATACAATTGCTTTGGAAACACCCATTATCATTGTTGATTTTCATGCCGAAGCCACTTCCGAAAAAGTTGCTATGGGCTGGTTTTTAGATGGTAAAGTGAGTGCGGTAGTTGGAACCCATACTCATATCCAAACCGCCGATGCCAGGATACTCGAGCAGGGTACGGCCTATATAACCGATGTGGGAATGACCGGACCAAGAGATTCGGTACTGGGTATAAAAAAAGAAATTGTAATAAACGGTTTTTTAACCCAGATGCCTACCAGGTTTGAGGTTGCCAGCGGCCCAAGACAACTTAATGCGGTTATCCTTGACATCGATGAAATAACAGGTAAAAGTAGAAACATTATTCC
>JAAYII010000251.1 GCA_012523535.1 Peptococcaceae bacterium | reverse complement strand
GTATTATCCATGCTCAGTTTTTTGCTGGTGATTTTACTGATTGGGCGTAGATTAAGAAGATAATTGTGATTATACCTTTGACATTTGCTTGCTATTCGGATATACTAAATATGACTCGTAAACCGGTGGATAGTGGAATTAGTAGGACCTTCTCGATTGCCTCAGGCTCAGGGAAGATGTCGCCATAACTTCCCAGGAGACGGGTTACAAAATCAAGGAGGTCTTTTTATGTATACCGACAAGACTTTAGTCTGCAAAGATTGCAACCAAGAATTCGTTTTCTCCGCATCAGAGCAAGAATTCTATGCTGAAAAAGGATTCACCAACGAACCCGGCCGCTGCCCCGAGTGCCGCGCTGCCAGAAAAGCTCAAAGAAACGGCTATAATCGCGCCCCGCGCCAAATGTTTACTGTAACATGCTCCGACTGCGGCGCTGAAACCACAGTTCCTTTCCAACCTTCAGGTGACAGGCCCGTTTATTGCCGGGAATGCTACCAGGCTCACCGCAACAATTGGTAAGTGTCAATAATATTGCCAATAAAATTGCAAATATTACACCCTCTTGGTTAAGACCGGGAGGGTTTAATTTTTACCTGAAGGTTTAATTATTATTTAAACACAAATAATCGTACATAGAATTAATTCCAAGGCTCATACTATAGATGAAAATATTTCTATAGGAGGATAGCGATGCTGTCGGTAAAAGAGCTCAACTACATCAAAGATTTTCTTTCCTGGGAACTGCTCATGGCCAAAAAATGCGCTCATTATTCCCAGCAAGAAGTGGATCCGAATTTTAAAGGAATCTTTGAAAACGCCCGCCAGGTACACGAACAAAACTACGAATCCTTAATGTCCTATCTCCAGCAGCAAACAAGCCAGGGCGCCAAGGCTGAAACCACAAGGCAACGGGGAGGGATGATGCAATGATTGATGTCAATTCAACCGTTACCAGCCCATTCGGTGTGCAGAAAATCGGCAAGAACAAATCCCCTCTTCTTCCCAAAGAAAAGGATCAATCTTTTAATGTCCGGGACAGGATCAACGACACCTTGGGCAGTGAAAAATACTTAATCGAAACTTATACTACCGGTTCCAAGGAAATCATGTGCCAGCGGCTCTATACTATAGTCAATGACAATCTCAACAACATAAAACAATTGCAACGCAATTTGTTCGAACAGTTATTTAATTTAGGAGAATACCAAGCCGATGTTGCCACTCCCCAGCAGATAGACGACGCTTACGATATGTTTTCCAAATATAGAGCCCAGATGCCACAATAGCGAGCATATCCAACCAAGAAATTGCAACCGGACTTTATTCGGACCTTTCAAAACATTGAGCTCGAACGCCTCAAAACACTGAGGCGTCCTTTTTATTATCCCCGATTGATAATATCCTGCGTATACTATTACTGTAAATCCAATGCTCTTGTTTGCATCCTGGTATATTCTTTCATTTAAAATGCTATCAGTCTTATCTTTGCGGTTTATATTTTTTGCTATATGTTTATATTTATTTAATAGACTAGTAAGAAAGGTGAATAAACAATGCAAGATAATCTGGAGAAAATAAAAAGCAAACTGCTGGAACTGGCAGCCCTGATCAAAGAACAAACTTCGGAAGAAACCAAGGAGCTAAAAGAAGAAATCTTGCACAATTTAAACGATATGAAGACCGAGTTTGAAGAACGCCTCCAGGAAGTACAGGGGAAATACGGGGACAGTATCCAGGAAATATGGAACGACTTGGAGAGAAAGGCTTACGAGGTGCAGGGCAAGATCCGGGAAAAACTCTCCTATGGCCTTCCTCACAGGGATGAGATAATTGACAAAACCGCCGAGTCGTTGATTGAAGCCATCAACAGAGCCAAAGATATTTTGCAGAACAGGCAAAGGTAAGCAAGCCACAGAAAATCAATTAATCGGTTATTGCGCAGTTCAAATCCGCGGCAATGACCTTTTTGTTTGACAGGTATTTTTTTAACAGGCTACGGCAAAATAAATTATAAGCGGAACAATGGCTTAATAAGGCAAAAATACATAATAATACGAGGTGGCGTAATGGAAAAGAACATTGATTTGTCTGCGGCTGGAAGAAAAATACATGACAAAAAGAAAGATGCCAATAATGCCCTGCCTATCGAGAATCATGAAACTGCGGCCTGGATCGAAAGTATAAGGAGGGTCAAGCCAAAATCACAAGTCATTATTCCCCATATCCATGATATAGAAATGGCCAAGGAATGGGTGGATTCCAACGAACTTTAATTAGCAAGAAACTCAATCCGCAAAACAATAAAAACGCCGTTAGATCTATCCAATCACGGCGTTTTTTTTTAACTTTTGTTGAGTTTTTTCTTTAACTATTGTTGTAACTTTTATTGATTGTTTTCCTGATTATTAAGTTATTTCTCCGGTGGTTTAAAGGGCCGTCGCCTCCCTTTTATCCTTCTGCCAGGCGGCGATAGGTTTCATAGCGGATTTTGGCATGTTGTTCTGCGGCGGCAAATAAG
>JAAYII010000250.1 GCA_012523535.1 Peptococcaceae bacterium | reverse complement strand
TATTTGGGTTAAGGGAAGGAGAGTGGAATGCCATGCGCAAATTAAAAGTAAATGATAACACGGTTCGCATCTTTATCTCCTTTACCGAATTAGCAGATCGTAACAATTCACTGACCGATTTTTTTCAAAGGTCTGCCAGAACAGAACAATTCTTTTGGGAATTAATCTCTAAAGCTCGAGACGAAGTTGACTTTAATCTTGATCAGCCTTTTTGGATTCAGGCCACGTTGGCATCCGAAGATGAATTTGTTATTACTGTAATCAAACAGGACGATCAGTCTGAAACAGAAATAAATCATATATATCAAAACAATTGCAAAGAAAAAGAAAGAAAGAAATCAAAATCGACTGTTCATGCCGACAATGATCAAGAGTTGGTTTATGTCTTTTCCGAATTTGAAGATCTGTTGTCTGCTGTGAGCTTATTGCCTGGTTTACCCAATCTTCAATCATCTTTATATCATTATGAAGATGAATACTATTTGGCCATCAGCAGATTCAGTACTCCTCGGAAAAGAAAAATCTCCGAAGCAATACTGGATGAATTCGGGGAGTTAATGACGATAACGGAGGCTTTTCTCATCGAACATGCCGAACCGGTAATAGAGAAACAAGCGGTAAAGGTTTTAAGGCAATTGGCAAATGGAAAAATAAAAGGAGCTTGATCGGCTCCCTTTTATTATTGAAAAATTTTTTCTTTATGGCTTTGAGGTGTTTAGCTTGAAAAACGAGATTGTTACCAAGCTTAGCTTACTCCCTCCGGTTCATGAAGCAGTAAATGCAGCGGCTAACGACAGCAGAATAAGCCAAGTTTATAATATTAACGAAATCACTTGGGCTGTGCGAAACGCCTTAGCCAGGGCCAGGCAAATTATTATGGACGGCGAGGATTGCGAAGATTGGAAATCCAGAAGTGGGTTAACGGCATGGGTTCTTGAAGAGGCCTTAACTGAGTTAAAAGAGTTAGGTTCTACTCTGAAAAAAGTGGTTAATGCTACCGGGGTAATATTGCATACCAATTGCGGCCGCGCCGTACTTGCTTCCCAAGTAGCCGATTATGTCAGCCGCTTGGCTTCCAATTACAATAATTTGGAGTTGGATGTGAGGACAGGGAAACGCGGATCAAGATACAATCATGTGGAGGAGCTCCTGAAAGAACTGACAGGGGCCGAATCTTCTTTAGTCGTGAACAATAATGCAGCGGCTGTATTACTGGTTATGAATACCTTTGCCCGGCAGAAAGAAGTCATAGTTTCCAGAGGTGAATTAGTAGAAATCGGCGGCTCCTTTCGTATTCCAGAGGTCTTGAAAGCGGGCGGAGCGATTCTCACTGAAGTCGGTACCACCAATAGGACCTGGTTAAAAGATTATAAGGAAGCTATAAACAGCGAAACAGCCCTGCTGCTTAAAGTTCACACCAGTAACTATAGGATTCAGGGTTTTACTCATTCCGTGCCTTTGCAAGAACTGGTTGAATTGGGAAAAGAAACGGGCATACCGGTTGTGAAGGATCTTGGCAGCGGCAGTCTTATCGATGGCAGTGAATATGGGCTGCCAGAAGAACCTACGGTTCAAGAGGCAGTAAAGGCCGGAGCCTCCTTAGTTACTTTCAGCGGCGATAAATTACTTGGCGGGCCCCAGGTTGGCATCATTGTCGGTAAAGCTCAGCTTATAGAGCAGTTAAAAGCCAATCAATTGACCAGGGCTTTGCGTGTCGATAAGTTAACCCTGGCAGCTTTGGTTGCCACCTTGCAGTTATACCGACAAAAAGATATAACCAAAATCCCTATCTGGAGAATGATTGCCAAAAAACAAGAAGAATTATTTGTTGAAGCCCGTAAGATTAAAGATAGAATTGACGACATAATAAATTTAGAGGCAGAAGTTATGCCCGCTTTTTCTTGCGTCGGAGGGGGAGCTTTCCCTATGGCTGAGCTGCCTACTGCTGTTTGTGCTGTTAAACCAAAGGAAAGATCATGTCGGGATTTGGAGAATTTCTTGCGTCAAGGTCGTATTCCCATCTTAACCAGGTTGTATAAGGAGAAAGTAGTGATTGACCCCCGCACCCTATTGCCCGGGGATGAAGATATAATTGTTTCCAGGCTTAAACAATGGCCGGAAGCACATAATAACTCACAAGATAATTATCGATATTAATTATGGAACTTGCTGCAAGTGATTTTTCAATCGATTCAAGCGTATTAAACGGGAAAGCTGTAAATTAAGAAATTGAAGGGCAAAATCGCAGGTGCTATAATGTAATTT